>NZ_JARVRU010000002.1:0-171331 GCF_030209535.1 Lysinibacillus sp. fls2-241-R2A-57 | reverse complement strand
TCCGTAAGTACGGTGGTGTGAGAGGTCGGGAGTTAATCACTCCCTCCTACTCGATTGTTGAAAAACTATTGTGTCAATGAAATTAAGGGAATAAAGTATGGCTCTTTTGCAAAGCGTGTGGTTGATTTCCGTTCGGGCTGGGCGCTTTGCCGCTGACGCTACGCTTTCGCGCAGATAAAGCAATTGTTGCTGACGCTACGCTTTCGCGCAGATAAAGCAATTGTTGCTGCCGCTACGCTTTCGCACAGATAAAACATTTGTAGCTGCCGCTTCGCTTTCTGTGCGAAAGCGAGTAGCCTGGAACAGAAACCCCCTCGTTTAATAGAGTCACGACATTCATAAAGATTTTCTTGACCATTTTCAACACTATCAAGGCATCTGGAACGATTTCATTCCAGATGCTTTTTTATCTTCATTCAGGACCCAAGAACGCCAAGGTTAAAGCGCTACATCCTAGAGGACGCTTTAATCCCTCGGCCAAAAGAGGTGGATCGCTTACTTTTGCTTCAGGCTCTGATGTAAACGTGCATTTTAGCCATTTGTTCTAGTTAGATAGGAGCCGAAGCTTTATAGGTCATTGGTATTTCGCAGTTACATCGTAAATAAAACAATAAAGTAGTACTAAAAGATGAAGAGTGATTCATTTTAGTGATAATTATGAGTACTAAAATTTGAATAGCTCCGTTTCTTTTTCCCCAAATATCTTCACCAAAATTTCACTACTATTAGCATAAAAGTAAATGGCACAAATACCTCTTTTGTTACGTGCGTAGAACAGTGGAAAATTCTCTCTCCAATTAACAGAATATTCAATATAATACTGTTAAGTAGTAAAAAGGAACCTTAAATTAGACATCGTGTCGAATACGAAAAAGTGAAAAAAAGTGAAAAATAGGGAATAATCTGATACTATGCCCGTAAACACTGCCGAAATAGTGTAAAAATACTAGATGTATGTAGAATCCTCGCGAAAGCAGGCGAATCAAGGGGTACAGCAGTTTTGTCCTGGTTAGATGCGATAAAAAATGGGTCCTAAAGACTATCAAAAAGTGACAAAAGACAATAGACACTACGTATCATCTTAATTACAATTGTATTATTGGATAAAAAAAGAAATACATAGAAAGAAATAAAATGAGGTGAATGGTTTTGAATTTATTTGGAGGAACTATTAGTAGCCTGGAAAACGGACTTTCCTATGCAACTTTGAATCAAAAAACGATCGCCAATAACATTGGGAATGTCGATACGCCGAATTACAAGGCGAAAAGTGTAAGTTTTAAAGATATGTTGGAGAAAGAAGAACAAAGATCAATCTCGGCATATCGTACTGATAATAGACATTATGATTTTACGATTCGACAATCTACACCTGGTGTGCATAATATAGACGGCTTACGTTATCGAAATAATGGTAATGGTGTAGATATGGATGCTGAACAGGCGAAAATGGCTGAAAATCAAATCTATTACAATGCATTAATTGACCGTATGAACGGTAAGTTAAATACATTAAATACTGTAATTAAAGGAGGTAAGTAATAAATGTCTATTTTTCATGGAATGAATACCACTGCCTCAGCTTTAACAGCACAGCGTTTACGAATGGATGTCATTTCTTCAAATATGGCAGGCATGGATACAACGCGTGCTAGACAAGTGAATGGGGAGTGGGAACCATACCGCCGAAAGTCGGTAACTTTAACAGCTCAAGAGGGACAGTTTTCAAAGTTCTTTAATACCGCACTTGGGAAAAATGCAAAAAGTGGCGTTGGCAACGGCGTAAAAGTAACACAAATAAAAGAAGATAGAGAAACACCTTTCAAACTTGTGTATGATCCAACTCATCCAGATGCAGACGCAGATGGCAATGTAAAAATGCCAAATGTAGATCCATTAAAAGAAATGGTAGATTTAATGTCAGCCACTCGTTCCTACGAAGCAAACGTAACTGTATTCAATGCAAATAAATCTATGCTGACAAAGGCTTTAGAGATTGGTAAATAAATAAGAGGAAAGGAAGATACATAATGGCAATTTCGTCCGTTTCACTAATGACACCTACGCAGGTTGTAAAAGAAACAAATAAACTTAATACAACACCTTATGAAGCACAACAAAGTTTTGCGAACTCTTTAAAAGAAGCAATAGCGAAAGTTAATGATCAACAAATTACTTCTGATAATCTTACCGAAAAGCTAATTACTGGTGGAGATGTAGAGTTGCACGAAGTGATGATTGCATCACAAAAAGCGAGTATTACATTAAATGCAACAATGGAAGTTCGCAATAAGGTGATTGAAGCTTACCAAGAAATAATGCGAATGAGTGTCTAACTTTATTGAACAAGTGATAAAGTCACTATTGAAGTAAAGGATATATCCCATAAAGTGAGTTTTTTGAATGAATGATTGAAGGCTCATTACCAAAAGTTATGCCATGTATGTAAGTTGATTAGAGTGGAGGCTGGACGCCCCCTAACAAAGCGTCCAGTCGGAACGGAAATCAACCTGTTATGGTGATGATAATGCTTAATGTTATGGGATATCACTGTTTTCGCGAATTATTAGATGGATAGGTTATTCACTATAACCGGAGGATTCATAATGAATGAACGATTGACGAAAATAAAAAACGACACCAGCCAGTTTTGGACAAGTCGTAGTAAAAAACAAAAAATTGTAATGATTGGTTCGGTAGTAGCTGTTCTAGCACTTGCTACGGTTGTTACACTTTTTGCTACAAAAACTACATATGTACCACTTTATAAAGATTTATCGACAAGAGAAATCGGCCAAGTAAAGGAAGCGTTGGACTCCCAAAGTGTAAAATATGAAATCGCGCCAGGGGGGACATCAATTTTAGTGCCTGAGGAACAAGTAGATGCATTGTTAGTCCAATTAGCATCGGAAGGATATCCGCAAACAGGAACGATTGATTACTCATTTGCGAACAGCTCTGGATTTGGTATGACGGATAATGAGTTTAACCTATTGAAAAAGGCAGCAACTGAAACAGAAATTGCTAAGCTCATTAAAAATCTAGAAGGTGTAAAAGATGCAAAGGTAATGATTAATGTTCCTGAAGAAGGAGTTTTCTTGAAAGATACAAAAGAAGAAGCGACAGCATCTATTGTATTGAATACAGACCCTGGCTATAAATTTACCGAGCAACAAATTGCCACTATGTACAACTTAGTAGCAAAAAGTGTTCCAAATTTAAAAACAGATAACATTGTTATATCTAACCAATTCTCAGAGTACTTTGATTTGAATGCTGCTACCACTGCTGATGGAACTTCAACAACGACAGCTGAAGGCCAGTTACAAGCAAAGAAATTGATTGAGCGTGATTTACAACGTCAAGTGCAAACTATGCTTGGTACGCTTATGGGACAAGACAAAGTAATAGTTTCTGTGACAACAGACATTGATTTCAAAAAGGAAAATCGAGAAGAAAACCTAGTTACGCCGGTCGACGAAGAGAATATGGCAGGGATTGCCATTAGCGCCCAACGTATTAGCGAGCAATATTCTGGTACAGGAGCTGCGGCTACTGGAACACCTGAAGCTGAAACGACGACAGATAACTTTACAACTTATAACGAAGGTGCAACGGGTAACGGAGATTACGAGCGTACCGAAGAAACAATTAATAATGACGTAAACCGTATACGCAAAGATATCCAAGAGGCACCATATAAAATTCAAGATATTGGTATTCAAGTAATTGTTGAACCACCGACAGCAACCGATGCAGCATCATTACCAAATGGGGTTCAAGAGGATATCCAAAAAATCTTAAGTACTATTGTTCGTACGACGATTTCTAAAGATGTAACTGCAGAGCTTACTCAAGAGCAAATTGATGAAAAAGTAGCTGTTTCAGTACAACCTTTAAATGGTAAAGCAGTAGATGAAGTTAACGAAAAATCTGTGATCCCATGGTGGGTTTGGGTAATCGGCGGAATATTACTAGCTGTAATTTTATTGCTGGCATTCTTCATTATCCGTTCACGTAAACGTGCGAAGGAAGAAGAAGAGTTTAGCATCCTAGAAGAACAAGAAGAACTTATGATTGAAGATATAAATGAAGAAATTGAAACGGAAGCTACAATGCGTCGTAAGCAGCTTGAAAAAATGGCAAAAGAAAAGCCAGACGATTTTGCAAAGTTACTGCGTAGTTGGATTGCGGAAGACTAACTAGGAGGTTCGACTGTGTCCAAGAAAGAAAAAGAATTAACAGGAAAACAAAAGGCCGCTCTCTTGTTAATTTCATTAGGGCCTGAGGTTTCAGCTTCTGTCTATAAACATTTAACAGAGGAAGAAATTGAACGTTTAACATTAGAAATATCAAGCGTTAAAAAAGTAGAAGCAAATGTGAAAGAGGAAATTATTGAAGAATTCCACAACATTGCACTTGCGCAAGATTATATTACACAGGGTGGTATTGGTTACGCGAAGACAGTATTGGAGAAAGCACTTGGTGTAGAGCAAGCTCAAACGATTATTAACCGTCTGACATCTTCTTTACAAGTGCGTCCATTTGACTTTGCACGGAGAGCTGATCCAGCACAAATTTTTAACTTTATTCAAAATGAACATCCACAAACAATTGCCCTTATTCTATCTTATTTAGAAGCAGGGCAAGCGGGTGTCATTTTATCGTCATTACCGCAGGAAGTTCAGGCTGATATTGCTAAACGTATAGCCGTAATGGAGTCAACTTCACCAGAAGTTATTAGTGAAATTGAATCTGTTTTAGAGCGTAAATTATCATCAACTGTTACACAGGATTACACAGAGACAGGTGGCGTTGATGCAGTCGTTGAAGTGTTAAATGGTGTAGACCGACAAACGGAAAAAACGATTCTCGATGCACTCGAAATTCAAGATCCAGAGCTTGCAGAAGAAATCAAAAAACGTATGTTCGTATTCGAGGATATTGTTACGCTCGACAACCGCTCGATTCAACGTGTTATTCGTGATTGTGAAAATGAAGATTTACTGCTTTCAATGAAAGTTTCAAGCGAGGAAGTAAAAGATATTATTTTCCGCAATATGTCACAACGTATGGCTGAAACATTTAAAGAGGAAATGGAGATTATGGGACCTGTACGTTTACGTGACGTAGAGGAGGCACAATCTCGAATTGTTGCGGTCATTCGTCGCTTAGAGGATGCTGGTGAGATTATTATTGCACGTGGTGGAGGAGATGACGTCATTGTCTAGAATCATCCGTTCCATATATACACAATCCAATGACGAAAATGTAAAGAAGATTCAAATTCGTGACATGTTTGAAATGCATGAAGTAGAAAATGAAGAAATTCCGCTTCAAAAACAAATGACTATGGAAGAAGTACTGGAAGAGCGCGAACGTTTATTTGCAGAGGCTAGAGCTATTTTACATGCTGAGCGCGAGGCTTTTGAACAAGAGAAGCAAATGTTCTTTCAGGAAATTGAACATGTAAAGCAAAGTTGGGAAGAAGAACGACCTGAACGAGTGCAAGAGGCTTATGATGAAGGATATGGTCAAGGCTATGAAGATGGGACAAACAAAGCTAATGAAGCGATGGCACATTCTCTCCAAACAGCTAATGAAGTAATCCTTCATGCTAAGGAAAATGCGCGGAAATATATTGACGATCAGGAAGCGATTATTTTAGAGCTAGGCTTAACTGCAGCAGAGCGTATTATTGGTGCATCTTTAGAGCGAGATAATGAATTATTTGTTTCAATCGTTCGCAGAGGGCTTAAAGAAGCGAGAGAAATGAAAGAAATAAAAATTTATGTTTCACCTACCTACTATGCATTAATTACTTCTAATCGTGATGAACTAGCAGAAATGTTCCCAACGGACGTACCATTTATGATTTTTGTAAATGAGGATTTAGAAAATGATACAGATTGCTTTATCGAAACAAACCATGGCCGTATTGTTGTAAGTATTGATGAGCAATTAAATGAACTAAGATTGAAGCTACATGAAATATTAGAAAGTAAGGAATGATCTAGATGAAAACGGCTCAACTAATCAAACAAATTCCTCAAATGCCAACCTTTAAAAAGTTTGGTAGAGTAACTAGAGTTGTCGGCTTGATGATTGAGTCGCAAGGTCCAGATAGTTCCATTGGTGATGTCTGTAAAATTTATGTGGAAACTTCTAAAAACGGCCATCAAACCATCTTAGCAGAGGTAGTAGGCTTCAAAGATGAAATTGTCGTCTTAATGCCTTTTACCTCACTGCGAGAAATATCCATTGGCTGCCTAGTTGAAGGTACGGGGGCACCACTAGAGGTAAAAGTGGGACCCGAGCTCATCGGTAAAGTACTTGATTCTATGGGAAATCCAATAGATGGGACAGTGCTACCGAGAGGATTATTGTCGGTTCCGACTGAGCAGGACCCACCGAACCCACTAACACGTCCACCGATCGATGAAAGACTTGAAGTAGGTGTTAAAGCAATTGACGGCATGCTAACTGTTGGTAATGGACAACGTGTAGGTATTTTCGCTGGTTCAGGGGTAGGGAAAAGTACATTGCTCGGTATGATTGCGCGAAATACACAAGCTGATTTAAACGTTATCGCACTTATTGGGGAGCGTGGTCGTGAAGTTCGTGAGTTCATAGAGCGTGACTTAGGGCCAGAGGGTTTAAGCCGATCAATAGTTGTAGCTGCAACTTCTGATCAGCCCGCACTGATGCGAATTAAAGGAGCTTTTACCGCAACAGCGATTGCAGAGTATTTTAGAAATCGTGGTTTAAATGTCATGTTGATGATGGACTCTGTGACTCGTGTTGCTATGGCACAACGAGAGATTGGTCTTGCGACAGGTGAACCACCAGCTCAAAAAGGATACACACCATCTGTATTTGCGATTTTACCTAAACTATTAGAGCGCACAGGTACTAATGAGAAGGGCTCTATTACGGCCTTTTATACAGTATTAGTAGATGGTGATGATATGAACGAGCCAATTGCAGATACTGTGCGAGGGATTTTAGATGGCCATATTGTTCTTGATCGAAACCTTGCCAATAAAGGTCAATATCCAGCTATTAATGTATTAAAAAGTGTCAGCCGTTTAATGAATCATGTGGCAGAGCCAGAGCATAAAAAGGCTGCAGAACGTTTAAGGGAGCTCTATTATACATATGACAAGTCGGAAGATCTAATTAACATTGGTGCGTATAAGCGGGGGACGTCAAAAGAAATTGATGAAGCGATTTACTATGAACCTCTCATTACCGCTTATTTAAAGCAGGGCTATTTAGATAAAGTGACCCTTGAGGAAAGTGTGAATGAGTTAATTTCATTATCGAACGGTGGTGGAAAATAGATGGTGAGTTATATTTATCGTTTTGAAAAAGTGTTAACCATTCGAGAACAGGAAAAAAATGAAACTGAAATTGCCTATAAAGAAGCTGTACGTACTTTTGAAGAAGTAGCATCAAAGCTATATGATTTGCTAAAAAAGAAAGAAGATTTATTAGAGTTCCAGCAGGGGCGTTTAGCTGTAGGTTCATCAATAGAGGAGATTCATCACTATGCCCGTTTTATTGATAGCCTCGAAAAAACAATTGCTGATGTACAGCAGAAAGTTGTACAAGCTCGTGCAAAAATGAATTGGCACGAAGAAAAATTATTAGAAAAAAACTTGGAAGTGCGTAAATTTGAAAAAATGCGAGAAAAAGATTTTAAGTTATTCCAGCAAGAACAGGATCGTATCGAAGGCATTTTTTTAGATGAGATTTCATCACTTACGTATAACAAGAGAGAAATCAGGTGATTTCATGGCAAAAAAAGATAATCGACTTACAACGGAATTAGAAGAACGACCACCTAAACGTAAATCGGGTGGCTTTCGAAAGTTTTTTATGTGGTTTGTAATACCTATTATGTTTGTAGTAGCAATTCTACTTATTGTTGCAACACTGATGAATACGAATGTCTTTGATTTAGGAAAGAAAGCATATGAAAGCTTACCATTCGTTCCTTCAGAAGAACAACAAGCAAAAGAAGCTGTTGTTAATAATGATTCGAAGGTTGTAAAATTACAGGCTGATATCCAAGAAAAAGAAGCGGAAATTGCTCAACTGCAAAAAAAATTAGATACGGCAACAACTGAAAAAGAAAAGTTAAAGACAGAAAATGAGCAGCTAAAATTTGAAACTGAAAAAACAAATAGAGAGCAAGATGACGTAAAACGTGACTTTAATGACATTTTAAAAACTTATGATAAGATGTCTCCTAAAGCAGCAGCGCCAGTGCTTGTTAAAATGAGCGATGCTGAAGCACTGCGTATTTTAACAAACTTAAAACCGGATAAAGTAGCAGCGATTTTAGAAAAAATGGATCCACAAGATGCAGCGAAATATACGGAAATGATGGCTAAACAATAGAGATATATGAAAGGAGGTGAAATGATGGATGTGGCAATGATGCAAATGATGTCCAAGACTATACCAGCTAAAACAGCAGCTACCAAACCTGCAACAGTAGGCAATGCTGATGTTAAAGCAAGTGAAACGTCGAAGAAAGAAAATCTCTCAACGTTTGGCTCTGTTTTTGGACAAATTATTTCTTCTTCCAATCAAACACAGCAGTCTACAGAGTCTGCCGAAACAACAGATATAGCTGATTTAGAAGCAGTTTTAAACGCTGAGTCTATTGAAGATGTACTAGACTTACTAGATATTCCACACGACGATGGTTTGTTAATGCTTCAAGTTGGTGAGGAAGGCAAAGCTATTGGGATAGATGAAATGCTAAATCTAGATAATTTAATGGATGCATTAGGAATTGATTCAGAGCAACTTCAAAAATTAGTACAACAGTTGCTAGGAGAAGATAAAGAAGCAAGTGATGTTTGGGAGCTTTTAGCATTAGTAGATGCTCAGGCCCCGATGCTTCAAGCACAAGTTGTAACAGCTTTGCAAGGCGAAGGTCAAGTAACGCCGAAAGAAGCAACACAATTACTTCAAGTGTTAAAGTTGGCACAATTAGTCGGACAGAAAACAGACTTAACAGGTCAACAAGAAAGCTTGCTAACGAACGTTAAGAATTTTTTAACTACAATGCAAACACAAGTAGAGACGATTCAAACTGCTCAGCAAGTAACAACTAAAACAACAGTAACACTTCCGTTACAGGGCTTCCAGCAAGTAGTGCAGCAAGTTCAAGTTACAAAGCAGACTGACACAAGTGCTAATGAAATGGTGACGGCCAATACAGTCCAAACAAAAGCAGACTCATTCCAAGTAACACTGCCAGCAGCAAAACCAGCACAGTCTGAGGCATTACTGAAAGAGATGCAAGCGATCATCAATAGAGCTCAACTCTCTAATGCACAAGGGATTACACGTTTAACATTGAAATTGTACCCGGAAAATCTAGGATCAATTCGTATCGAGCTTGTGCAAAATGATGGAGTCCTCACAGCACGACTGCTTGCTTCAACAGCTCAAGGACGTGAGTTACTCGATAGTCAGGCACATCAACTTAAGCAAGCCTTTGTACAGCAAAATATTCAAGTTGATCGTCTCGATATTGCTCAGTCATTGCAAGATGCAGACCGCCAACAACGCGACCAAAACTTCTTCAACAATTTCTTTAAGCAACAGCAGGAAGATGAGCAGGAGCAAAAAAGCGACGATGACGATGAAAGCAAGTCCTTTAGTGAATATTTAATAAGTGAGGAGGTGTAACAATGGCAGATTCAATATCTAAAACAACACCTAAACTAGCAGATTCAATAACGAACACACCTAAACCAATAAATACAAAAGTATCGGATGACTTTCAATATTCCAATTATAAGAAGCCTACAAAGCAAACAGGTAATAGTGAACTTGGGAAGGATGCTTTTCTTAAATTATTAATTACACAATTACAACACCAAGATCCAACAAATCCAATGGATGATAGAGAATTTATTTCGCAAATGGCCCAGTTCTCTTCCTTAGAGCAAATGCAAAATATGACAAAAGCGATGGAATCCATGCTTGCTTCACAGCAACAAACACAGATGATGAATTATACAACATTCATTGGTAAGGAAGTTAAATGGCATGAGATTACAGAAGAAGTAGATGAAGCTAAGAAGCCGATTATTAAAGAAGGTACGGGAATAATTCAATCTCTCGAGTTTGTAGAGGGTAAACCTGTGTTTGTATTAGCTGATGGTAAGAAAATTACCCCTGGCAATATCTCAGCAATATTAGGCGGCTCAGGAACAAATTCGAATGATAACAATACGGTGACGGAATCTCCACTTGTACAGGCAAGCAAGTTAATCGGTAAAAAAGTTACATATAAAGACGGTGAACAAGAACTACAAGGCCGTATCGTTTCTGTAACGAATAAAGATGGCGTCATTCATTATGTACTAGAAAATGATAAAAAATTAACAGATAAAGATTTTACCGTAATAAGCGAATAAAGGTGGAGAAAAATGATGGATAAATTTTCGATTCATCGTGTACCATTGCATCCATCTATTCGCCAGACACAACCTACGCCATTAAAATCACAGCAATCGTTTAAGGCTCATTTACAGGAAGCTACCAATCAACAAGAATTAAAAGTGAGCAAGCACGCGAATGAACGAATTATCGAGCGTAATATAGCGATTTCTGAACAAGAATGGCAAGTTGTATCGGATAAGGTATTTGAAGCGCACTCAAAAGGTGTCAAACAACCATTAGTCTTGATGGATCAAGCAGCTTTAATTGTCAGTGCTAAAAATGCTACTGTCATTACAGCAATGGACCGCACGGAAGCAAAGCAGCAAATATTTACTAATATTGATGGCACAATTGTGTTATAAGGGCTGGACCTTTGAAAGGAAGCCTATGTGTAGCTGACTGATTGAGGCTCACAATTTAGAAAAGAAGGGAGAACGACAACAAATGTTACGTTCAATGTACGCAGGTATTTCAGGTCTTAAAAACTTCCAAACAAAGCTGGATGTTATCGGTAATAATATCTCAAACGTTAATACAATTGGTTTTAAAAAAGGTCGTGTTGAATTTAAAGATTTAATGTCTCAAACTCAAGGAAGTGCTTCTAGATCTACTGCAACTCGTGGAGGTGTAAACCCACAGCAAATAGGTCTAGGCTCACAATTAGCTGCTATTGATACTATTCACGGTAACGGATCCTTACAGCAAACAGGACGTGGATTAGATTTAGCTATTCAAGGTGAAGGTTTCTTTATGGTGGCTGATGCTAATGGTGCGCCAGATCCGGATAGTGGTTTTATTGATCAAGATGGTTTCAATAACACTTTATTTACTCGTAACGGTGTTTTCTACATGGACAATAATGGCTATTTAGTAAATGCCGATGGTAAATATATGGTAGGTATTTCAGCTGGTAAAGATATTGTTATCGAGAAGGATGATACAGGTATTTTAGCCGCAGATGGAAAAAAAGCATCTGGTGATAAAGGTGAAAATTTATTTGATGATACTGGGGAATTAAAACCAGCTGAAGGTACTGTAGGTCCAATTCGTATCCCGCCAACAGCTAAAGAAGTAAGCATTAGTCAGGATGGTACGATTACTTATTCAGATTTAAATGGTACATTACAGTGGGGTGGTCAATTGATTATGGCTAAATTCCCAAACGCTGGTGGTCTTGCTAAAACAGGCGGCAATTACTATCAACAAACATCAAACTCAGGCGTAGCGTATGCACAAGTAGGTACTGTGGCAGGTATGGGTAGTGTTGAAACTGGAAAGGTAGAAATGTCCAACGTTGACCTATCTGAAGAATTTACAGAGATGATTGTTGCACAACGTGGTTTCCAAGCAAATACGCGTATTATTACAACATCCGATGAAATTCTTCAAGAGTTAGTAAACTTAAAACGCTAGTTTGAAAGATTGTAAAAAAACATAATTTTTTTTGAGGGAGGGTCGGGCCGGCTCTCGCGCTAGACCCGGCCCTATTTCAATGATTGAACTAACACGTCTAAATGGCAAAGCATTTACATTGAATGCTTTATACATAGAAACGGTCGAATCTTTTCCGGACACGACCATCACATTAACGACTGGAACCAAAATCATTGTTTTACAGAGTGAAGATGAGGTGCGACAAAGGGTAAAAGCCTTTTATAAAAATATACAAATACTATCAAACCCGCATCTACGAGGTGAAGAAGATGAAGAATAACAAAATGTTAACGATGATTATCATCGTGCTAGTAGCAATCATACTTATCGGGGGTATTGCTGTTTTCTTGTTTACCCAATTTAATAAGCCAGCAGGAACTCTTGAACCAACAATTGATGAAATCGTAGAAGCTTCTGTTGAAATTCCGGAAATTACTACAAATTTAGCTGATAACAAAATTGTACGTTTGTCGTTAAAAATTCAAACAACAAATAAAGATGCAGCTGCCGAGTTAACGAAGCGTGATTTCCAAGTGAAAAATATTGTTATTCAAGAGCTTTCCGAGATGGAGCAAAAAGATTTAGAAGGTAAGCAAGGTAAACAAGTTTTCCAAAAATCATTAAAAACCCGATTAAATGAATTGATGCAAGAGGGAGAAGTTCAGGAGATTTATATTACCTCCTTCATCACTCAATAATAAAGAAACTGCTTGAAATGGAGGTGGGCAAATGGCAGGAGATGTGTTATCTCAATCTGAGATAGATGCGCTGCTTTCCGCAATATCAACAGGGGAAATGTCAGCGGACGACATAAAAAAAGAGGACGAAGGGCGCAAGGTTAAGGTTTATGACTTTAAACGAGCACTGCGTTTCTCAAAAGATCAAATCCGAAGTTTGACCCGAATACACGAAAATTTTGCACGACTACTGACAACTTTTTTTTCGGCACAGCTAAGAAGCTATGTTCAGATTACGGTTGCATCAGTGGACCAAATACCATTTGAAGAGTTTGTACGTTCGATTCCGAATATGACACTCATTAATGTGTTTGAAGTGCCACCATTAGATGGTAATATACTGATGGAAATAAATCCGAACATTGCCTACTCGATGTTAGATCGTTTAATGGGCGGTAGCGGGGCGAGTCATAGTAATGTCGATAACTTAACAGAAATTGAAACGAAAATTATGACGAACCTTTTTGAACGGTCATTCGACAACTTACGCGAGGCGTGGGAAAATGTTGCGGAAATTGATCCAATTTTAGTAGAGCTTGAGGTCAACCCTCAATTCTTACAAATGATTTCACCCAATGAAACGGTTGTCGTTATTTCATTAAATACGATCATCGGTGAGACAAGTGGAATGATTAATATTTGTATTCCGCATGTTGTACTGGAACCAATTGTTCCAAATCTTTCTGTTCGCTACTGGATGCAGACAAATACAAAAGAGATGTCTCCAGAGCAAACAAAAATGCTTGAAACACGAGTGAAACAAGCAAAACTACCTCTTTCCGTCGAACTTGGTATTACAGACATCACCATTGAGGATTTCCTTACAATGCAGATTGGAGATGTCATTCAATTAGAACAAAAAATTGAAGACCCATTACTATTAAAAGTAGGAACATTACCGAAATTCACTGTTCAACCAGGAAAGCAAGGCAAAAAATTAGCAATCCAGATTATCGACCCTTTGAAAGGAGGAGACGAAGATGAGTGATGAAATGCTCTCCCAAGAAGAAATTGAAGCGTTATTAAGGGGCGAGACGTTGGAAGATAACAACAGCGATTCTGAAGCTTCTAAAGATGAAGACACAAATGATTTACGAGTAGAGGATTACCTCGATTCGTTTGCCCAAGATGCATTAGGTGAGGTGGGGAATATATCCTTCGGTAGCTCTGCTACAGCACTTTCAGCGTTATTAGGTCAAAAAGTAGATATTACTACGCCAAGTATTTCAATGATTAATCGTAACAAATTAGAAGAGGAATTTCCTCATCCTTATGTAGCCGTACAGGTTGAATATACGATTGGATTATCAGGTATGAATTTACTTGTTATTAAGCAATCCGATGCAGCGATTATTGCTGATTTAATGTTAGGTGGAGATGGCTTAAATCCGAAACCAGACCTAGGTGAAATTCAGCTAAGTGCTGTTCAAGAAGCTATGAATCAAATGATGGGCTCTGCGGCTACTTCAATGTCAACAGTATTCAATAAAAAAGTGGATATTTCTCCACCAACAATTGATTTAATGAATATTTCTCAAAATGAAGGGCGAGAAAATATTCCTGAAGATGATTTACTTGTAAAAGTATCCTTCAGATTAAAAATCGGTAATTTAATTGATTCAAATTTAATGCAATTATTACCGCTTAAATTTAGTCAAAACATTGTAAAGTCTCTATTAGGAGAAACAGAATCAATCGAAGAACCTGTGGCTGCAACAATAGCGCCTGAAGCACCAGTAGCAACGCCGCCAGTGCAACCACAAGCACCTGTAACACAAGCGCCACCTGCACAACCTGTTTATCAACAGCAGGCAGCACCAATACAGCAACCAATGTATCAAGAGCAACAACAGATTTCTCAAGCAACAAGACCTGCTCAACCGGTCAATGTTCAACAAGCACAGTTTGCAAGTTTTGATACAAATGTTATCTCGCAATCTGAAGCTAGAAATTTAAATATGCTACTTGATATTCCATTGCAAGTTACTGTAGAGTTAGGACGTACAAAGCGTTCTGTTAAAGAGATTTTAGAACTATCTAGTGGTTCGATTATTGAGCTAGATAAATTAGCTGGTGAACCGGTTGATATTTTAGTAAATAGCAATTTAATCGCTAAAGGTGAAGTCGTTGTTATTGATGAAAACTTCGGTGTCCGCATTACAGATGTTTTAAGTCAAGCAGAGCGTTTAAATAATTTAAGATAGTTTCAATTGGAGGAGTTAACGATGTCTAAAAGAATTTTAATTGTAGACGACGCTGCATTCATGCGCATGATGATCAAGGATATTTTATCGAAAAATGGGTTTGAAGTTGTTGGGGAGGCAGCTGATGGTTTACAAGCTGTTGAAAAGTACAACGAATTAAAGCCAGATTTAGTAACGATGGATATTACAATGCCTGAAATGGATGGTATTGCTGCTCTTAAAGCGATTAAGGGTTCAGATCCAAATGCAACTGTAATTATGTGTTCAGCAATGGGACAACAAGCAATGGTAATCGATGCAATTCAAGCTGGTGCGAAAGACTTTATCGTTAAGCCTTTCCAAGCTGATCGTGTAATTGAAGCGATCCAAAAAGCTTTAGGATGATTGCATGCGAATGTTAAAATCATTTCGTCTAACGATGATTTTCGCATTTCTTGTATCCTTCCTGTTTTTGTACCCTACAACGACTTCAGTGTATGCAGACTCTAACACGAATAGTGTAGATGACTGTATCAATAAAGGCGATTGTGCAAAAGATAGTGATCCAGCTGCTAAGAAAGATGATG
This sequence comes from Lysinibacillus sp. fls2-241-R2A-57, assembly GCF_030209535.1. NCBI lineage: Bacteria > Bacillati > Bacillota > Bacilli > Caryophanales > Bacillaceae > Lysinibacillus > Lysinibacillus sp. fls2-241-R2A-57. The sequence continues at coordinate 155,920 of NZ_JARVRU010000002.1, read as the reverse complement.
CAAATCAACAAGCAGCTGGAGACATATCTGCATGGGAATACATAAAAATGGTTTTGGCGCTTATTTTTGTTGTAGCTTTATTCTATGGATTGATGAAGTTTTTAAATAAAAGAAATTTAAACTTTCAACGTAATCAATTGGTACAAAATTTAGGCGGTTTATCGTTAGGTGCTCATAAGTCGGTACAACTATTACAAGTAGGTAAAACACTGTATTTAGTTGGGGTCGGTGAGGATGTACAGTTGATACGTGAAATTACTGATCCTGATGAAGTTGCATCACTTTTAGCACTTTATAATGAACGACAAGAACTTGCAGCAACATCACCGTATATTGCAGAAGTATTATCTAAGTTTAAAAGAAAAAATAATGAGAATTCATCAAAGAAGCAAAAACAAAATTCTTTTGGTGAACTATTTGAAAAAAAGATTTCTGAAATTAAACAGGAGCGCAGTGAAGAACTGGAGAGATGGAAGCAAAAGGAGAATGAAGATAAATGAATGATGTAATCAATATTTTTTCCAACAGCGATCCGACAAACGTCTCAACTTCTATTAAGCTCCTTTTAATGTTAACAGTTTTATCACTTGCTCCAAGTATTTTAATTTTAATGACATCGTTTACACGAATTGTTATTGTGCTATCGTTTGTTCGTACGGCATTGGCGACACAGCAAATGCCTCCGAACCAGGTCATTGTAGGTCTTTCGTTGTTTTTAACTTTCTTTATCATGGCTCCAACTTTTCAAGAGGTCAATAAAGAGGCATTACAGCCATTATTTGCTGAAGAAATTGGGCTTGATGAAGCGTACGATCGGGCAAGCGTGCCGTTTAAAGAGTTTATGAGTAAGCATACAAGGCAAAAGGACCTTGATTTATTTTTAAAGTATAATCAAGCGGAAAAGCCAGCATCTGTAGAAGAAATTCCCCTTACTATGCTAGTACCTGCTTTCGCATTGAGTGAGATTAAAACAGCGTTCCAAATTGGTTTTATGATTTTTATTCCATTCCTTGTAATCGATATGATTGTCGCAAGTACGCTAATGTCGATGGGGATGATGATGTTACCGCCGGTTATGATTTCATTGCCGTTTAAGATTTTATTATTTGTACTCGTAGATGGTTGGTATCTGGTGATAAAATCATTATTACAAAGTTTTTAGGGGATGATACAGTATGACAGGTGAAATGGTTATTTCAATTGCAGAGCGTGCCATTATGATTATCCTTCTAACAAGCGGTCCGCTACTATTAGTTGCTTTAATCGTTGGTTTAGCGGTAAGTATTTTTCAGGCAACAACTTCGATTCAAGAGCAAACGTTAGCATTCGTTCCAAAAATCATCGCTGTATTAGTGGCCATCGTATTTTTCGGTCCATGGATGTTAACACAGGTGACAAGCTATGCGAGAGACATTTTTGAGAATTTAACGCGTTATATAGGGTGAGTAGATGAATGAATTAATCCCGCATTTCACGGTTTTTTTATTAGTACTTGTGCGTGTTTCGGCTTTCTTTGTGACTGCACCTTTATTCTCATACAGGACGATTCCGGCAAAAGTCAAAATAACTCTCGCAATAGTTTTATCTTGGATGATGTATTACACGATTGACGTCGAACCATTTATAGTAAATGGTGATTACATACTTTTAGTGATGAAGGAAGCACTCATTGGACTGTTAATTGGTCTAGTAGGCTACATCATTATGTCGGCAATTCAAATTGCCGGAAGCTTTATAGATTTTCAAATGGGGTTTGCCATTGCCAACATTATTGACCCGCAAACAGGTGCACAAAGTCCATTGATTGGACAATTTTTTAATACGCTAGCATTACTCTTTCTACTAGCAATAGATGGACATCATATGATTCTCGATGGAATTTATTATAGTTATCAATTCTTACCGATGGATCAAGGATTTCCTAATTTCGCAAATGACAATTATGTCGAGTTTATTATCACGACTTTTACGTCTGTTTTTGCGATTGCCTTTCAAATGGCTGCTCCTGTCGTAGCAACGTTATTTTTAGTCGATTTGGCACTAGGAATCACAGCGAAAACTGTACCTCAATTAAATATTTTTGTTGTCGGTTTTCCTATTAAAATTGGTGTTAGTCTTCTAGTGTTATTCACAATGATGGCTGTCATGGTTCAAGTTATTCAAAAGCTTATTACAATTATGATTTATGCTATGCGTGATTTTATGGCTATTTTAGGTGGTGGGTAAAATGTTGCTACTGCTGGATTTAGATTTACAGTATTTTGCGGGAGAAAAGACGGAAAAGGCGACGCCCAAAAAACGACAGGATGCTCGAAAAAAAGGTCAGGTTGTCAAAAGTCAGGATATTTCCAGTGCAATTGTCATGCTCATGGTATTTATCTTTTTATTCTTCTTTGCAGGTTCACTGCGAGATGAACTCCTAGCTTTTTTCAGGCAAACTTTCATTCATAACATACGCGTAGAAACACTAACAATTGATAGTGTGATGCGCCTATTTACAGAAACATTAATGCAAATGGCTGTTATTGTCGTTCCAATTATGGCAATTGCATTTGTTGGAGCATTGGTAGGTAACTTTCTACAGTTCGGCTTTCTATTTACATTAGAGCCGATGAAGTTTGATTTGAAAAAGATGGACCCGATAAAAGGGTTGAAAAAAATATTTTCTGTTAAAGCCATTGTAGAGCTTTTAAAGTCAGTTTTAAAGATTGGCTTTATCGGTGGCGTTACGACAATTATTATATGGACAAATTTGCCAGAAGTTTTGGCGTTATCCTTTAAAAGTCCATGGATGACTCTCATTACAGTGGGTAAGCTTGTTGGTATTATGGGAATTGCAGCTTCCCTCGTTTTACTTTGTGTATCTATTTTAGATTGGTTGTATCAAAAACTTGATTACGAAAAAAATCTTAAAATGTCTAAGCAAGACATTAAAGATGAATATAAAAATAGTGAGGGTGACCCGCTGATCAAATCGAAAATCAAACAACGCCAACGCGAAATGGCGATGCGTCGTATGATGTCAGAGATTCCAAGCGCCGATGTTGTCATAACAAACCCAACTCACTATGCGATTGCCCTCAAGTATGATGAGGAAAGTATGGAAGCTCCACGCGTCATTGCGAAGGGGACAGACTTTATCGCTCAAAAAATTAAATTGATTGCCAAAGAAAATGATGTGATTATGGTTGAAAATAGACCATTAGCACGAGCTATGTACGATCAAGTAGAAATTGGCGATCAGGTACCAGATGAGTTTTTCAAAGCAGTAGCAGAAGTGCTTGCTTATGTTTATCGAATTAAGCGGAAAATTTAAAGCTTTATGTAGGAGGGACACAAATGAAAGTTCGCGATATAGGGGTTTTAGGTGCGGTTATTTTAATCGTTGCGATGCTCATCATCCCTCTTCCTCCGTGGATGTTAAGTTTCTTAATCGTCATTAATATTACACTAGGATTAATAGTTCTTTTAACAGCAATGAGTATGAAGGAAGCGTTAGATTTTTCTATTTTTCCCTCAGTTATTTTACTGTTAACCTTATTCCGACTTGGACTGAGCGTTTCCACAACACGTGCCATTTTAGCGAATGGAGATGCTGGTTCTGTTGTTGAAACCTTTGGTGATTTCGTAGTCGGCGGGAATGTTCTTGTAGGTTTAGTAGTATTCTTAATTCTTGTGTTAATTCAGTTTATCGTTATTACAAAAGGAGCGGAGCGTGTAGCAGAGGTTGCAGCACGTTTCACACTGGATGCGATGCCGGGTAAACAAATGAGTATTGATGCTGACTTAAATGCAGGGATTATTTCTGAAAGAGAAGCACGTGAACGACGCGAAAAAGTAGCGGGTGAAGCGGACTTCTACGGAGCAATGGATGGTGCCACAAAATTCGTAAAAGGGGATGCCATTGCCTCAATGGTCATGGTTATTATCAACTTATTATTTGGTATCATCATCGGTGTTGTGCAGATGGATCTTGAATTTGCAGAAGCAGCTACTCATTTTTCCAAGCTAACAGTTGGGGATGGTATTGTATCGCAAATTCCTGCATTGTTGATTTCTACAGCGACAGGGATTGTTGTAACACGTGCATCCTCTAAAGGTAGTCTTGGTGAAGATATTACAGGACAGTTATTTGCTCAAGCAAAACTGCTTTATGTAGCAGGTGGAACAATTCTTTTACTAGGATTTTTCACACCAATACCTCTCTGGGTAACACTACCAATTGGTATTTCACTAATTGCTGGTGCCTACATGATGGAACGTAAGAAACCAGAGGATGAAGAAGAATTACTTGAAATTGAGGAAGAAGTGGCCACAGACGGCATGAAGAGCCCTGAAAATGTTGTGAATTTATTAAACGTGGACCCAATTGAGTTTGAATTTGGCTATGGTTTAATACCTTTAGTAGATGCTGCTCAAGGCGGCGATTTATTAGATCGCGTCATCATGATACGTCGACAGTTAGCATTAGAATTAGGGATTGTCATTCCAGTTGTACGTATTCGTGACAATATTCAATTACAACCAAATGAATATCGAATTAAAATAAAGGGTAACGAAATGGCGCGTGGTGAACTTTTGCTTGATCATTATTTAGCAATGAGTCCAGGAGACGATGATTCTATCGAAGGTATTGATACAGTTGAACCGTCATTTGGTCTACCTGCTAAGTGGATTACTGAGCAAGTGAAAGAGGATGCCGAAATGTTTGGCTATACAGTTGTTGATCCACCGAGCGTTGTGTCGACCCATTTAACAGAAATGATTCGTGCAAATGCTTATGAATTGCTGGGTCGTCAAGAGACGAAGCAGCTAATCGATCATTTACGCGAAACACATCCAATTTTAGTCGAAGAACTGACACCTACACCATTATCAACAGGTGAAATTCAAAAAGTACTGGGTAAACTTTTACGAGAAAATGTTTCAGTCCGAAATCTACCAATTATTTTTGAGACGCTAGCAGACTATGCAAAGTTAACGAGCGATACCGATATATTAACTGAGTACGTACGTCAATCATTGGCACGTCAGATTACTTCTCAATACGTAGGGGACAGCTCGTCATTAAAGGTTATAACTGTTTCGGGTAAAGTAGAGAAAATGATTGCTGATAGTATTCAGCAAACTGATCACGGAAATTACTTAGCGATGGATCCTCAAGATTCTCAAACTGTCCTGGAGACCATTGCTGCAGAAGTAGAGCGCGTTTCCTTTATGGAACAATCTGCTATTATCTTATGCTCTCCAGCAGTTCGTATGTATTTACGTCAACTAACGGAGCGTTATTTCCCGCAAATTCCAGTTCTTTCATACAATGAACTTGATGCTTCGGTTGAAATTCAAAGTGTTGGGGTGGTGAATGTTGAATGAAAATGAAAAAATATTATGCATCCTCCATACCAGAAGCGATGAAGCTTGTGCGTGCTGAATTAGGTGAGGACGCTGTCATTTTGAATTCAAAAGTTGTAATTACAAAGAAGTTTTTCGGAATCATTAAAAAGAAAAGTTTTGAGGTTGTTGCAGGGATTGATTCAATGGAGCCAAGTAATGTGGCTCCAGCACCTGCAGCTTTACCTATAACAAAAACTAATAAAGAAACTGCAAGGTTACAAGAGATAACGAATACTGTTCAAGCTAAAGTACAACAAGTACAAACACAGCATGATGCGCCATTATATGAAGAGACAAGCATTTCTGAAGATTTGAGGAAGGAAATTGCAGATTTAAAATCTTTAATGCATTCCATGCATAAAAAGACTATCCAAGATCAATATCCCGATGAACTCTTACCTTTCATTGAATACTTAAGACAACAGGAGCTAAGTGAGGAGCTCATCACAACGATTGGTGATGAGCTTTTTATGCATTTCAAAGAAGCGTCAGAAATCAATTTTTCTCAATGTAAGATGATTACGAAAAGTTTATTGCGCAAAGAGCTAGAAAACCTCCCAGTAGGAGGCCTATCCTATGAAAAAAAATATATTAATGTTTTAGGTCCAACCGGTGTCGGAAAGACCACGACAATTGCGAAAATGGCAGCTAGAGCAGTTTTAGAGAAAAAGAAAAAAATAGGCTTTATTACGACAGATACTTACCGGATTGCCGCAATTGAGCAATTAAAAACGTATGCTGGACTGTTGCAGGCGCCTGTCGAAATTGCCTATAATGCAACTGATTTTGAACAAGCAATCCAACGATTGTCCCATTTAGATTTAGTGTTTATAGATACAGCAGGCCGCAATTATAAAGAGGTAAAATATGTAGATGATTTACAGCGCCTCATAAAATTTGATGAACAAGCCGAATCCTTCTTAGTACTTGCAATGACGACGAAAGAAAAGGACATGGCAAACATTGTAGATCAATTTAAGCAATTACCAATTGAAAAATTCATTTTTACAAAGATTGATGAAACAAATTCTATTGGCACAATGATTAATTTAATGATTAAATATAATAAAGGACTTGCTTACTATACGAATGGTCAAGAAGTACCAGAAGATATTGAAGAAGCTGAGATAGAAGCAGTGCTAAATTTATTTTTTCAAGGTGAAGAAAAATGAGAGACCAAGCTGAAACATTACGTTTAAAAATGTTGGGGCAGCAGGGCGGATTAGGTAGAGCGATTGCGGTTGTAAGCGGCAAGGGTGGGGTTGGTAAAAGTAACTTCACAATGAATTTTGCGACTACATTAGCCAATAAAGAGAAAAAAGTTGTAATCGTTGATATGGATATTGGTATGGGCAATATCAATATTTTAATTGGAAAAAATGTTTCTACTAGTTTGAAAGATTACTTGGATGGGAATAAGTTGCTAGAAGAGCTAATATTTGAAGGCCCTTATGATTTGAAATATATTGCAGGTGGATCTGGTTTGTCGAGTGTCGTCGAGTGGTCAGAGGTGATGCTAGAACGACTTATTTATGGGTTTGAACAGCTTCAAAAAGACTTTGATTATATCTTATTTGATATGGAAGCAGGAGCTACTAGTTGGTCATTAGAATTACTAGCCTCAATAGATGAAATCATTGTTATCTCAACAGCAGAGCCAACATCTATTACAGATGCATATTCGATGATGAAATACATTCATTTACGAGATGCAGACAAACAGTTTTATATACTCTGTAACCGTGCCTTTAGTAAGGAAGAAGGAATGGAAACCAATGAACGACTAAAGCGTACGATGAAACGTTTTTTGGACAAAGAGGTTACTGTGTTGGGCTCATTACCTGAAGATACTGTTGTGCGTAAGGCTGTGCGTGAGCAAGTACCTTTTTCACTTGCTTATCCAGACGCACTTATTTCAAAGACACTTCAACTTATAGTGACGCGTTTTATAGAACACCGTGCGGAAGAAGTTCATGCACATGATCAGTCAGCAAGTAAATTCTTAACTAAATTAAGAAGTATTTTTTCGAAAGGACGTGATTAATTGGACTTTTTACATAAAAGCAAGCTATTAGTTGTGGATGATTCTGCTTTTATGAGAAAGCTAATTAGTGACTTTTTTGTTGGCAACTCGAAGGTTGAAGTAGTTGGAACAGCACGAAATGGGAAAGATGCGATAAAAAAAATTCAAACATTGCAACCAACAGTTGTGACAATGGATATTGAGATGCCTGAAATGAATGGGCTTGAAGCTTTAAAAGAAATTATGTCAATATGTCCAGTACCTGTTGTTATGCTCTCAAGTACAACTCAACAAGGAGCAGAAAATGCCTTATCAGCAATTGAATTTGGAGCAGTAGATTTTGTCGCGAAGCCGAGCGGAACAATTTCTCTTGATTTACATAAAATCCAAACCGAGCTTGTCCACAAGGTTGAACAAGCAGCATTGGTACCTATTTCAAAATTAAAGAAACCTTCTGGTAGTAAAAGACCACAAGAACAGGCATTAAATGCGAGTATCATTAGAAGAGAACAACGTGGTGAAGGCAGGGTGACTCCTTCTGTCGATGTTTCTCCGTCCAAGGTAGAAATTTCGAAGCCACATATTGATTGGAGTAAAGTAGGTAAGAAAATTGTACTAATAGGAACTTCCACTGGCGGACCAAGAGCGTTACAAGAAGTAATTACAAAAATCCCAAAATCAATTCAAGCACCAATATTAATTGTCCAGCATATGCCAGCAGGATTTACAAAATCTCTTGCTACTCGTCTTGATCAATTGAGTGAGATTACTGTAAGGGAAGCTGAGCAAGGAGATATTCTCCAAAATGGAGTAGCGTATATTGCACCAGGTGGGTATCATTTAAAACTTAGAAAAGTAGGTACCTCCTTTGGCATTGTCCTTGATAATAATGAACCACCTAGATCTGGACATCGCCCCTCTGTAGATGTGATGTTCGAAGATGTGAGTCATTTTAAAGATTTTGATAAAGTGGCAGTTATTATGACAGGTATGGGCCATGATGGCTCTAATGGACTAAAAGCACTAAAAGGTTCTGGAAATGTGATTGCTATCGCTGAATCAGCTGAAACTTGCATAGTGTATGGTATGCCAAAAGCAGCAGTGGAAACGCAGCTTGTCGATGAAGTTGCAGATGTAGATGATATTGCACAAACAATAATGAAATATTTGCCTTAAAAGGGGTGTCCTCTTATGGAAGTCAATCAATATTTAGAGATGTTTATCGAAGAAAGTAAAGAACATTTACAAGCATGTAGTGAACATTTATTAGAACTAGAAAAAAATCCAGCTGATTTGGCGATTGTTGGAGAAATTTTCCGCTCTGCACATACATTAAAAGGTATGTCTGCAACAATGGGCTTTGAAGATTTAGCTGATTTAACTCATAAAATGGAAAATGTATTAGATGCAATCCGAAACGAGAAAATCCATGTAACTCCTGAAATTTTAGATGTTGTCTTTGAGTCTGTAGACCATCTAGAAGAAATGGTGATGGACATTGCGAACGGCGGAGATGGAAAGCGTGATGTATCCTCAACTGTAGCGCAGTTAAAGCTTATTGAATTAGGTGAGTACGCGATTCCTGAAGTAGTAGCAACTACTGAGACACCAGTTCCTGCTGTAGCAAGTGTTTTAGAGTATGACAGCTTTGAACAAACAGTTATTACACAATCTGCTGAACAAGGTTTCAATGCATTTGAAATTTCAGTGCGACTACGTGAGGACTGTCTTTTAAAAGCAGCACGTGTATTTATGGTGTTTGAGATTTTAGAAAAAGATGGGGATGTTATTAAATCAAATCCATCTGTAGAAAAGCTTGAAGATGAGCAGTTCGATCAACAATTTTCCGTAGCTTTCGTGACAAAAGAATCTGCTGAAGATATGCAGAAAAAGATTATGAAAGTATCAGAAGTCGAAGAAGTGATTGTTGCAACTATTGCTACCTCAGTTACTACTGTAGCAAGTGTTTTAGAGTATGACGGCTTTGAACAAACAGTTATTGCACAATCTGCTGAACAAGGTTTCAATGCATTTGAAATTTCAGTGCGACTACGTGAGGACTGTCTGTTAAAAGCGGCACGTGTATTTATGGTGTTTGAAATCTTAGAAAAAGATGGGGATGTTATTAAATCAAATCCATCTGTAGATAAGCTTGAAGATGAGCAATTCGATCAACAATTTTACGTAGCTTTCGTGACAAAAGAATCTGCTGAAGATATGCAGAAAAAGATTATGAAAGTATCAGAAGTCGAAGAAGTGATTGTCGCAACGATCGAACAAAAGCAATTTAATGAAAACCAACAAGCAATTCAAGAAGTAACAGCTACAGCAACGGTAGAACCGGAGGCTAAACCTGTTACTGCACCTGAAAACAATACACCAGCACCTAAACCTGCAAAAGCAGAAGCTCCTGCTAAGGCGGATAAAAGTCATGCGCCTGTTGGGAATAAAACAATCCGTGTGAATATCGAGCGCCTTGATATATTAATGAACTTATTTGAGGAGCTTGTTATAGATCGAGGACGACTACAGTCTATTGCAACTGAAGTTAATCATGGAGAGTTAAACGAAACAGTAGAGCGTATGAGTCGCGTAATGGGTGACTTACAAACAATTATTTTAACGATGCGTATGGTTCCAGTTGAGACAGTATTCAACCGCTTCCCAAAAATGATTCGTCAGTTATCTCGTGATCTTAATAAGAAAATTAACCTTGAAATTATCGGTGCTGAAACTGAACTAGATCGTACAGTCATCGATGAAATTGGAGATCCACTTGTTCATTTAATCCGTAACTCTGTCGACCATGGTATTGAAAATCCTACAGCTCGCCGTGCAAAAGGAAAGCCAGAAGAAGGAACGGTTGTACTACGTGCTTATCATAGCGGTAACTATGTCTTTATTGAAATTGAAGACGATGGAGCCGGTATTAACCGTGAAAAAGTATTAGCGAAAGCTATTTCTAAAGGTGTTGTTACACAAGAACAATCATACTCAATGACAGATAAGCAAATTAATGAGCTTATTTTGGCTTCTGGGTTCTCAACAGCAGATGTTATTTCTGACGTATCGGGCCGAGGTGTTGGATTAGACGTTGTTAAAACAACAATAGAATCATTAGGTGGAAATATTTCAATTGAATCTACACAAGATGTAGGCTCAATATTCTCTATTCAATTACCACTGACATTATCGATTATTTCTGTAATGCTAGTAGAAATCGAAAAAGAGATCTATGCAATTCCACTTTCATCAATTATTGAAACTTCCATTATCCGTTCATCTGAAATTATGAATGCGCATAATCAAAAAGTAATCGACTTCCGTGGCAAAGTAGTACCACTAGTATTCTTAGAAGAAATATTTGAGGTACCTCGCAAAGAACCGAAGAATGATGAATTCCATTCGGTGGTCATCGTTCGAAAAGGTGAGAAGCTTGCTGGTTTAGTAGTGGACTCATTCATTGGCCAACAAGAAATTGTTCTGAAATCATTAGGAAATTACTTAACGAATATCTTTGCAATTTCAGGTGCAACAATTTTAGGTAACGGGAAAGTAGCCTTAATTGTGGATTGTAACGCACTTATTAAATAAGGTGAATGAATAAGAGAGGTGTAAACAATGACAAACGCAGTGGAACAAGAAAGTATTAAAGTGATTGTTTTTCAATTAGCAGATAAAGAATATGCGATTCCTGTATCACATGTACAGGGGATTGAAAAACTAATGCATATTACGCGTGTACCGAAAACAGCGAAATATGTAAAAGGTGTTATTAACTTACGCGGTGTCGTAACGCCAATCGTGGATTTACGTGAACGATTTGAGTTACCGATCTCTGAGCATGAAGAAACAACTCGCATTATCATTATTTCATTAGAAGATATGGAAGTAGGCTTCGTAGTAGATTCTGCAAATGATGTGCTAGACATCCCTGCAAACGCAATTGAACCACAGCCAGAAGTTGTTGGTTCACTTGAGGAAGAGTTTATTTCAGGCGTTGCTAAAATAGATAAACGATTATTAATATTATTACATTTAGAGAAAGTACTAAATCCACTAAAGTAGGGATCGATAATGACATATAATCAAAAGATTACATCACTACATTTAGATGTATTGAAAGAAATTGGAAATATCGGTGCTGCGCATGCTGCGACAGCACTTTCCAATTTACTTGGTAAAAAAATTGATATGCGAGTACCAAAGGTTGAAATGGTTTCATTTAATGACATGATGGAGCTTGCTGGAGGATCTGAAAATGTTGTAGTTGGAATCTATCTACGCATTGAAGGTGATGCTGAAGGTAGTATGTTCTTTATCCTGCCAATTGAACAAGCAAATCGTTTTATCCGTCGACTTATATATGATGAATCATTCGACTTTAAAAAACGACCTGTTTCAGAATTAGGTTTATCAGCTATGCAGGAAATGGGTAATATTTTATCTGGCTCTTATTTATCGGCGTTATCTGACTTTACAAATTTAAAAATTTATCCGACAGTGCCAGGACTAAGTGTTGATATGTTTGGTGCCATTATTAGTATTGGCTTGATTGAATTATCACACGTTAGCGATAATGTAATCGTCATAAACACATCCATTTTTGAAGACGGTGTAGAGGATCAAGAAACAGTAAAAGGGCATTTCTTCTTATTGCCAGATCCAGATTCATTCGAAGCTATTTTTAAATCATTAGGAGTTTCGTAGATGATGCTGAATAGTAGTAATGGACAAGTGATAAAAGTTGGAATTGCACAAATGGATGTAGTAAAGTTACCAAACACGATAAGAACATCAGGTCTTGGGTCTTGTGTAGGTGTTATTTTATATGATGAGTCAAAAAAAATTGCTGGTTTAATACATGTGATGTTGCCAGATTCGAGCTTAGGTAGACAAGAGTCAATAAATGTGGCTAAATTTGCTGACACAGGCATTGCGGCAATGATTGACTTATTAAAGTTAGAGGGCGTTCTAAAATTCAAGCTAAAGGCAAAAATTGCTGGTGGTGCACAGATGTTTCAATTTACTTCTGACAAAGATTCAATGCGGATCGGTCCCCGTAATGTAGAAGCTGTAAAGTCTGAGTTAAAACGTCATGGAATTCCTTTAGTTGCCGAAGACACGGGTGGTAACAGTGGTAGAACAATTGAATTTTATCCTGCGACGTCAACATTAAATATTCGTACGGTTAACCAAGGAGTGAGCGAAATATAATGTTTGGTTCTATTTTTTACAACCTGTGGGGTGCGTTAGTTGCCTTTTCTATATATTTTTTTAGTACATTTCAAAAACCTTTTACACCACTACGTATTATCATAGGAGCATTTGTAGCGGGAATAATAGTGTTTTTCCTTATGTATATTGTAAGATTTTTAATTGCCTACGTTTTATTCACACCAGAGGGCGATGACGAAGTCGTTGAAGGTGACCTTGAAGAAAACGAAACCGACAATCGCAATGAAGAAAATCAAGAAACACCAACGGCTAACTCAACCGTTGAGTTTCAGGATGAAAGCTCAGATGAAATTGCTCAAGTTGTAAGAACGATGATGAATCGTGAAGATGAGCAAGTAAATGCATAATTATAGGAGTCGCGAATAGCGGCTCTTTTTTGTACTTATCTTAATTCTCGACTGATGTGCTAAATATTAATACTTGTTGGGTGTTCAATGTTTTAAGATGGAGGTGAGTGCCCTGAAGTAATTACTATGTTTATGTTAACAAACCGAGGGAGCCTAGGAGAATTTTCAATTGTGAGTCCTGAAAATATTTGCTGTAGAAACTATATCTAATTTTGTTGCTTTAGGTGTCTGACTCGTACAGACAATGTGTTTACAAGTCATGAAGGCACCTTTTGTCCATTTTAAATATGCCCGACAAATAAATTTGAAGAATCTGTGATAGAGTAAGAGAAAGAAATGAAATTAAAGTCGATTCTTGTTATAATATAGGAAAGAATTGCTTTGTTTTTATGGTAGAAGCTTACGGCTAATAACGCTTCGTTGTCTTCAACAAATGAACTATATTTTTTCAGAAAGAAGCAAAAAATATCGAAGTAGTAGTAAACAGTGGCAAACAGGCGCGTAAATGCGTTTTTCTTAAGAGAGGTGGATTACATGACACAACCAATTCTGAACGATGAACAAAAGCTGTGGAACCGTTGGATACATGAGCGCGATCCAGATGCTGGTGATTTACTAATAAAAAAATATATTTCTCTAGTATCTTATCATGTACAGCGTATTGGTGCGGGTTTACCAAAGAGTGTATCTCGAGATGATTTAACAAGCTTAGGCATGGTAGGACTTTTTGATGCGTTAAATAAATTTGATATTAATAGAGATTTGAAATTTGATACATATGCTTCTTTTAGAGTAAGAGGAGCAATTATAGATGGTTTACGTAAGGAAGATTGGTTGCCACGTTCAGCTCGTGAAAAGGCTAAAAAATTAGATGCACAAATTGAACATTTAGAACAAAAATATATGCGTCATGTAACACCTGAAGAGCTTGCGGAGCATATGGTTTTACCTGTTGAGGAAGTTTACCAAACTGTACAGGAACATTTCTTTTCAAATGTTCTTTCCATTAATGAGCAGCAAGATCAAGATGAAACGGATGGAAAGTCATTTGTTATCCGTGATGATACGACTGAGACACCTGAACAAGCTGTTGTTAAATCAGAATTACTGGAGGACTTAGCTGAAAATATCCAAAAGCTAAATGATAAAGAGCAGCTGGTGCTTAGTTTATTTTATACAGAAGAATTGACATTAACAGAAATTGGGGAAATGCTTGAACTATCAACGTCACGTATTTCACAAATCCACTCTAAGGCACTATTAAAGTTAAGAAAATTATTATCCAACGAAATGATTAATGTGTAATAATCGTATATACCTACTATTGAAGGAGTGAGTCAAATGAGTTTAAAGGGTGTCGAACTACAAATAGCTATTCCGAAAACATTTGAAGCTGGGAAAATGGCGGATCAGGCACAACAACAAGTTTTGGCTCAGCAAGTACATGCAAATGAAGCGTTAAAAAAAGAAATAGAACGCAAGCAAAAAGTTGTGAATACTTCAGAGGGTATGGATGAGATTGGTGAGGAAGAAGAAGCGGGTGGCGAGTATATAAAAGGTACTCGAAAAAAGAAAAAAAGTAATAACGAAGAGCCGAAAAAACAAGCTCAACATCCGTTTAAGGGTAATTTCGTGGATTTTAGTGGATAGGAGTATATTATGACAACCATATTAATTGCGGTTCTATTTTTTTTACAGTTACTTTCATTTTATTTCCTTATCATTTTAAATACAAAACTAGCAAAATTTAAAGATTTAGAAATAAAGCAAGAACGTTTAATGCGTGAAATGGATGATACTATAAGTGTTTATTTAGCTGAAATGAAAGATGAAAACGATCGTTTGATTCAAGAGTTGCAAAGAGTTTCAAAGTCTGAAACTACAACGGATGCTGTTAAACAGGTAGAGCAGACTGTGAGACAAAAGGAGCAGGAGCAACCTCCTTCTCTGACAGAGGAAGAAAGCATAGTAGACGGTTCTAGTAGTCTAAATAATGAACCGCGAATTTATGTGCCCAAAAATATCGCAGCCAATGCTTATTCACGCCAGCAACAAACAGGAGCAAAGTCTGAAGCTAAGATGGTACATTCAGCCCAACAACCGGCAATACGAAAAGACGAAGCGAAGCCATTAACAATCGAACAACAAGCTATTAAATTAGCGAAACAAGGTAAAACTTCAGAAGAAATTGCAAAACAGCTTCAAAAAGGAAAAACAGAAATCGAGCTTTTATTGAAATTTCATAACTAAAACAGTTGCTAATAGGGTAAAGCTATGATATAGTTGCAAATGGTGTTATTAATACACACGCATTTTGATGTAGTAAGTGGTGCTCTAAGCTTAGGGTAGCTTGTTGCAAGTGATAAATGCGGAGGATAAAAACCAAACATACTAGGAGGAAATACACATGTCAGTAATTTCTATGAAACAATTACTTGAAGCTGGTGTACATTTCGGTCACCAAACTCGTCGTTGGAACCCAAAAATGAAGAAATATATCTTCGTTGAGCGTAACGGGATCTACATCATCGACTTACAAAAAACTGTTAAAAAATTAGAGGAAGCTTATGACTTCATGCGTCAAGTTGGTCAAGACGGTGGTAAAGTTCTTTTCGTTGGTACGAAAAAACAAGCACAAGAAGCGATCAAAGATGAAGCTGAACGTTCAGGCAACTACTACATCAACCAACGTTGGTTAGGTGGTACTCTTACAAACTTCGGTACTATTCAAAAACGTGTTGCACGTATGAAAGCAATCGAAAAAATGGAAGAAGACGGAACTTTTGAAGTTCTTCCTAAAAAAGAAGTAATCCAACTTAAAAAAGAACACGAACGTCTAATCAAATTCTTAGGCGGTATCCGTGATATGCACGCTCTTCCAGACGTAATGTTCGTGGTTGACCCACGCAAAGAACGCATTGCTGTTGCAGAAGCTATTAAATTAAACATCCCTCTAGTAGGTATTGTTGATACTAACTGTGATCCAGATGAAATCGACTACGTAATCCCTGCTAATGATGATGCTATTCGCGCTGTTAAACTTTTAACTGCTAAAATGGCTGACGCTTTAATCGAGTCAAAACAAGGTGAAGAAGAAGCTCCAGCTGTAGAAGCTGCTGCTGAGTAATTCACGTTTACAAAAAGGTGATAAGTGGCTCAGGACCCTTATCACCTTTTTTAGAACCTATCACTAAAATTTGTACAACCAATTTGAGGAGGAAACACTAAATGGCAAACATTACTGCACAATTAGTAAAAGAATTACGTGAAAAAACTGGCGCTGGAATGATGGATTGTAAAAAAGCGTTAGTACAAACTGATGGCGATATTGATGCTGCAATCGATTTCCTACGTGAAAAAGGTCTTTCTTCAGCTGCTAAAAAAGCTGACCGTATCGCTGCAGAAGGTACAACTTATATCTTAGAAAATGGTAACGAAGCAATCATCCTTGAAGTAAACGCTGAAACTGACTTCGTTTCTAAAAACGAAAAATTTCAAGTATTAGTTGCTTCTTTAGCTGAGCAATTACTTGCTGCTAAACCTGCAACAGTTGAAGCTGCATTAGAGCTTGCAAATGCTGAAGGTGTGAAAATTGCTGATCAAATTTCAACTGCAGTTGCAACAATCGGTGAAAAAATCACTCTTCGTCGTTTCGAAGTGAAAACAAAAACTGATGCAGATGCATTCGGTTCTTACTTACACATGGGCGGCCGTATCGGTGTATTAGTTACTTTAGAAGGTTCTACAGATGCTGCTGCTGCAAAAGATGTTGCTATGCACATCGCAGCTATTAACCCTACTTATGTTTCTCGCGATGAAGTTTCTGCAGAAGAAGTTGAACGTGAGCGTAAAGTATTAACTGAACAAGCTCTTAACGAAGGTAAACCAGAAAACATCGTAGCGAAAATGGTAGAAGGACGTCTTGGTAAATACTTTGAAGATGTTTGCTTACTTGACCAAACATTCGTTAAAAACTCAGACCAAAAAGTACGTGACTTCGTTGCTTCAACTGGCGGTTCAGTAAATGGCTTCGTACGTTACGCTGTAGGTGAAGGTATCGAAAAACGTGAAGATAACTTCGCTGAAGAAGTAATGAGCCAAGTTAAAGGTAACTAATTTAGCTTGCATTTGATCCTAATCAAATAATATCTAGATTTTCTAGACTAAAAAATGGGGAACACAACATAGCGTGTTCCCTATTTTTCCGAAATTAGCGGAAAAAAGATATAATTGGCTCATTACCAAAA
Organism: Lysinibacillus sp. fls2-241-R2A-57; assembly: GCF_030209535.1. Lineage (NCBI taxonomy): Bacteria > Bacillati > Bacillota > Bacilli > Caryophanales > Bacillaceae > Lysinibacillus > Lysinibacillus sp. fls2-241-R2A-57. Next base: position 138,671 of record NZ_JARVRU010000002.1, on the reverse strand, counting down.
GTTGCGGATAACATTTGTTAAAACCTATGCTATGTATATAAGTTGATCTTCGTTACGACTAGGCGACTCCTTGGGGATCAACGTCATAGATGAGACCCTGGAGCGAGCATCGGGAGTGAAGCAGCTCATCGGACGCCCCAGGAAGCTTTGCTCTGTGCGAAAGAGAAGCGGCCGCGACAATTGTTTTTTCTGTGCGAAAGCGAAGCGGCAGCTACAAAGCGCCCAGCCGGAACAGAAATCAACCAACTTTATGATGATGAGTCACATAATTTTCTATTTTGCCTTATTCATAACTAGAAATTATTGTTATTTATACTATAATGGAAAAGGGAATAGAGATGTTTTAAATAAAGTCTGACGGAGGTTTACAATGAGTGTGCCACAATATAAACGAGTAGTTATTAAATTAAGTGGTGAAGCGTTAGCTGGAGAAGCGGGCTTCGGTTTATCACCAAAAATAATCAAGTCTGTTGCAGAAGAAGTAAAAGAAGTAGTAGATCTTGATGTAGAAGTTGCTGTTGTTGTAGGTGGCGGTAACATATGGCGTGGGAAAATCGGTAGCGAAATGGGCATGGATCGTGCAGCAGCCGATTATATGGGTATGCTAGCGACGGTTATGAACTCTTTAGCGTTACAAGATGCCCTTGAAAAATTAGGGATTGAAACACGTGTACAATCTTCTATTGTGATGACACAAGTAGCAGAGCCATATATTCGTCGTAAAGCAGTTCGTCATCTAGAGAAAAAACGTGTTGTAATTTTTGCAGCAGGTACAGGTAACCCGTTCTTCTCTACTGATACTACTGCTGCATTACGAGCAGCAGAAATCGACGCAGATGCGATTTTAATGGCAAAAAATAATGTAGACGGTGTCTATTCAGCAGATCCAAAGGTAGATACAACTGCCGTTAAATACGATACACTCACATATTTAGACGTTATTCAACAAGGTTTACAAGTAATGGATTCAACAGCTTCTACTTTATGTATGGATAACGATATTCCGTTAATTGTCTTCTCGATTACGGAGCCAGGTAATATTAAACGTGCCGTACAAGGCGAGAAAATTGGAACAGTTGTTAGGAGGAATGCATAATGGCTAAACAAGTTTTAGAACAAGCTAAAGACAAAATGAACAAAACAATTGCCGCTTTTTCACGTGAACTAGCTTCAATCCGTGCAGGTCGTGCAAATGCTTCTCTATTAGATCGCATTACAGTTGATTATTATGGTGCACCAACACCGATTAATCAGCTTGGAGGTGTTTCTGTACCAGAAGCGCGTTTATTAGTTATTACACCTTACGATAAAACAATCTTAGGTGAAATCGAAAAAGCGATTATGAAATCAGATATTGGTATTACACCAACAAATGATGGATCTGTTATTCGTTTAATGATCCCGGCTTTAACAGAAGAGCGTCGTAAAGATCTTGTGAAGCAAGTGAAAAAAGAAGCAGAAGATGCAAAAATCGCTGTACGTAATGTTCGTCGCGATGCTAATGATGATCTGAAAAAACTTGAAAAAGCTGGCGAAATCACAGAAGATGGTCTACGTGGCTACGGTGAAGATATTCAAAAATTAACGGATGAATTCATCGTAAAAGTAGATCAAGTAATGAAAGACAAAGAAAAAGAAATTTTAGAGGTGTAAACAACTCAATTTACATCTCCATGATGGAACTTTTTAATGAGATGAAGGCGTCCTATAAATATCAGGACGTCTTTTCTCTTTACTTTTAAATGATTATGTAAAAGGTTTAGTAAAGTGTTATACATAACTTTAATTGTTTTAGGGAAATACCTTTCATCTAATTTTTCTTTCTTTTAAGATTAAGAAGAACTGTTTTTTACGTAAAGAGAAAAACATTATTGAGGAATGAACGAAATAAGGGAAATACCTCTTAATAATCATACTTGAGCATCCTAAAATGTGTGTAGTTCTAAAATAAGCTAGTTCATACATAGTCAATTTAGAGGGAAAAAAAAGACAAAAAGCGCTTTTGTTTGTTATGATAGGTTAGTATACGTCCGATTAGTTGTAGTGGGGGAGTTAGCATGTTTAAAAAGCTATTAGGTAAACAAATAAAAATGGATACACTATCATTGGAGGAACGTGTTGCCCTTGCTAAAAACGAGCCGATTCCTGCTCATGTAGCGATTATTATGGACGGAAATGGACGTTGGGCGAAGAAACGTGCCATGCCACGTGTTGCTGGACATCATGAAGGTATGAAAACCGTGAGAAAGGTAACTAGATTTGCATCAGATCTAGGTATTAAAGTTTTAACGGTGTATGCGTTCTCTACAGAAAATTGGAAACGACCAAAAAAAGAGGTTGATTTTCTGATGCGTTTACCTGTCGAATTTTTAGGTTCCTTTTTACCTGAAATGATGGAACGCAATGTACGTGTTGAAATGATTGGAGATCCATCTTTGTTGCCTGCACATACTCAAAGAGCATTGTATGAGGCGATGGAGGAGACAAAGCATAATACAGGATTAATTCTAAATTTTGCTCTAAATTATGGAAGCCGTTCAGAAATGGTTTGTGCCATGAAAACAATGCTTCAAAAGGTGCAAGACGGTCAATTAACGATGCAAGACATAACAGAAGAATGCTTGACATCTCATTTAATGACTGCCCATCTGCCAGAGCCAGATTTATTAATTCGTACAAGCGGTGAAGTACGATTAAGTAATTTTATGTTATGGCAGCTCGCCTATACAGAATTTTGGTTTACAGATACATTGTGGCCAGATTTTAGTGAGGAAACCTTACTGGAAGCGGTGGAAAACTATCAGAAACGTAATCGCCGTTACGGTGGGTTGAAGGGAGAAGAAACAACTTGAAACAACGAATTATCACAGCAATAATTGCAGGAGCGCTATTTATTCCATTCGTTATTTATGGAAAAGTGCCATTTACACTACTTGTGCTTGCAATGGCTGTTGTCGGTTTTTATGAAATACTAAAAATGAAAGGTATTTCACTTTTTTCAGTGCCTGGTTTTTTAGGGCTACTAACATTAATACTACTTGTTATACCAAAGGACTGGTCTAGTAAGGTAGTAGAAGCAATTGGCTATTCCTCTGATTTAATGGTTGTGTATGGTCTAATGATGCTATTGCTCATTTACGTAGTCCTTGTAAAAAATAAAATTACATTCGACGAAGTTGCTTTTATTTTATTAGGTGCGTTTTATGTCGGATTAGGCTTCCATTACTTAATTGAAACAAGAAGCTATGGTCTAGAGTTTGTCGTATATTGCTTACTAGTAGTTTGGACAACTGACTCAGGTGCATATTTTGTTGGAAGAAAACTAGGTAAAAATAAGCTATGGCCTGAAATTTCACCGAAGAAAACGGTGGAAGGTTTTGTAGGTGGCATTGTCATTGCCGTAATCTTTGCTGTTGGTATGCAGGCAATTTATCCATTTGCGAATGGTTATGTCTCAATTATTTTCATCACGATCTTTGCGTCAATGATTGGTCAAATGGGCGATTTAGTGGAATCGGCTATAAAGCGTCATTTTGACGTAAAAGATTCAGGCAAAATTTTACCTGGGCATGGCGGTATTTTAGACCGCTTTGATAGTCTACTATTCGTCGTGCCTTTACTACATTTTTTACATCTTTTTGGTAACTAAAAACAATAGTGGCTCATCGGACGCCTCTTAAAAAGCGCCCAGTCAGAACCGTAATCAACTATACGAGTCATAATAATAGCATTTTCTTCTAAAAAGAGTGGTAATAATCATGCTATATCATTTGCTGAGATAGAAAAAGGGGACTAATTGTCGTGAAAAAAATAAGTTTACTTGGTGCAACTGGTTCAATCGGTTGGCAAACCTATGATATTTTAAAAGAACAACAAGATGCCTTTCATTTAGTGGCCTTTTCTTCAGGGAAAAACATCGAAAAAACGCGTGAAATGATTGAAACTTTAAAGCCTGAGCTAGTATCTGTTCAATTAGAAGAGGATGCAATGATGCTCGCTAAAGAATATCCACTAGTCCATTTTACGTTTGGCGCAAAAGGGCTTGTAGAGGTAGCTACACACCCTGATTCAACAGTGCTTGTAAACGCTGTTCTTGGAAGTGTTGGACTAGAATCGACATTAGCCGCAATTCGAATGGGCAAAACAATTGCCATTGCCAATAAAGAGACACTTGTTACTGCTGGACATTTAGTAATGGCTGAGGCAAGGAAATATAATGCAACAATTTTACCGGTTGATAGTGAGCATTCTGCGATTTTTCAGTCAATGAATGGTGAGAATCCAAAAAATATTGAACGTTTAATCATTACAGCTTCTGGTGGTAGCTTCCGTGACAAAACACGTGAGGAGTTGAAGCATGTAACGGTTGCAGATGCACTAAATCATCCGAATTGGTCAATGGGTGCGAAAATAACGATAGATTCAGCTACAATGATGAATAAAGGGTTGGAAGTCATTGAAGCACATGTCTTATTTGATATGCCATATGATAAAATTGATGTACTTTTGCATAGAGAAAGTATTATTCACTCCCTAGTTGAGTATCATGATACTAGTGTCATTGCACAGTTAGGTACACCGGATATGCGTGTACCTATTCAATATGCCTTAAGCTACCCAGATCGTATGCCGCTACATAACGGACAACGACTTAATTTAGCACAAATTGGTCAGTTACATTTTAAAGAAATGGATTTTGAACGTTATCCAGCATTGCGTCTAGCTTATGAGGCTGGTCGTACAGGCGGTACAATTTTAACAGCGATGAATGCGGCGAATGAAGCGGCAGTTGCGGCATTTTTACAAGGGCACATAACATTCCTTGAAATTGACGAAACGATTGAGCGTGTAATGCAGGCACATAACAACGTATTAGTGCCAGATTTGCAAACAATTTTGCATGTAGACAGTGAAACAAGAAAAACAGTGTTAAACATGGTAAAATAACGAGAGAAGATATCGTTAACTATTCGCTTTTAAAGGTGGGGTATTATGCAAACAGCTATTGCATTTATTTTAATATTTGGCCTACTCGTATTCTTCCATGAATTTGGTCACTTCTTGTTTGCGAAACGCGCAGGAATCATGGTTCGAGAATTCGCCATTGGTATGGGACCGAAAATTTATTGGAGAACACATGGTGAAACAATCTATACGGTACGTTTATTGCCGATTGGTGGGTACGTTCGTATGGCTGGTGAGGACATGGATGGCACTGAATTACAACCAGGCTACCGAGTAGGGCTTATTGTAGATGAAGATAATGTTGTAAAGAAAATTATCTTTAATCAAAACAATAAGCAATTACCAGATTTGTTATTTTTAGAAGTTGAACGTGCTGATTTAGAAAAAGAATTGTTTGTAGAAGGTTATGATGAAGAAGAAAAATTAGTTCGTTATAGTGTTGCAAGAGATTGTATGCTTGTAGAAAACGGTAGAGAAACGTTAATTGCACCATATGATCGTCAATTTAATGCTAAAACAGTTGGTCAACGTTCTATGACAATCTTTGCAGGTCCATTGTTTAACTTTATTTTAGCTTTTGTTATTTATTTGCTAATTGGGTTATTTTATGGTGTCCCTACGTATGAGCCAATCATAACAGAAGTTGTAGACAATGATCCAGCTGCACAGGCAGGAATGGTTGCCGGCGATAGAGTAACTGCCATCGACGGACAAGCGGTTGAAAAATGGCAAGACTTAGCTGGCAATGTACAAGATCGTCCAGGTGAAACAATTAATGTAACAATTGAACGAGATGGACAAACAAAAAATCTTCCAATGACCGTTAAAGAAAAGAAAGATGAGAAGACTGGTAAGATTTATGGCCAAATTGGTGTTAAGTATGAGAGTCCACGTGAATTTAATCCATTAAAGGCAGTTGTTTATGGAGCTCAAGAAACCTATAATATGACTGTTAAAATATTTGAGTTGCTTGGTATGTTAATTACTGGTCAATTCACTATAGATGCTCTATCAGGTCCAGTAGGTATTTATAAAGCGACAGAGGCTGTAGCTCAATATGGATTCATGAATTTAATGAATTGGGCTGCAATGTTAAGTATTAACCTTGGGATAATGAACTTACTACCGCTTCCAGCACTTGATGGTGGTCGTCTATTATTCTTCGGCTATGAAGCAGTACGTGGTAAGCCAATTGATCGTCAAAAAGAGGGTCTTGTGCATTTTGTAGGTATCGTATTATTGATGATTCTAATGGTCATCGTTACATGGAACGATATCCAACGATTTTTCTTCTAATTAAATTAAATTAAGTTGAGTTGAGTTTTTCAAGGAAAACATAATTTAGAGAAGCCCTAGCGAATGTTACAATGAGCCAAGGTGAGAACTGATTGAAAACATAGCTTTGAGCGCAATTTTTTTGAAACATTGCGTTCAAAGCTAAATTTGTTTATGCTAATTAGAGTATAAAAACTTATTTATTAAAAAAGGTGGAACACTGAATGAAGCAAAGTAAAACATTTATCCCAACGCTACGTGAAGTACCTGCTGATGCAGAAGTAAAATCACATAAGCAATTACTACGTGCAGGGTTTATTCGTCAAAATACAAGTGGGGTATACTCGTATTTACCGCTTGCAAAACGTGTGTTAACAAAAATAGAAAATATTATTCGTGAAGAAATGGAAGCAATCAATTCAATTGAGCTTTTAATGCCTTCGTTACAATCAGCGGAACTTTGGCAGGAATCAGGTCGCTGGGAAAAATACGGCCCAGAATTAATGCGTTTGAAAGACCGTCATAATCGTGATTTTGCTTTAGGACCAACACATGAAGAAGTGATTACAACTTTAGTACGCGATGAAATTAAATCATATAAAAAATTACCGTTAACACTTTATCAAATTCAAACTAAATTCCGTGATGAAAAACGTCCTCGATTTGGATTACTTCGAGGTAGAGAGTTTATTATGAAAGATGCCTATTCTTTCCATGCGTCACGTGAAAGCTTAGATGAAACATATGATGATATGTACCGTGCCTATTCAAATATCTTCTCTCGTTTAGGTTTAAACTACCGAGCAGTTATTGCAGATGCAGGCTCAATTGGTGGTAAAGGTACACATGAATTTATGGTGCTTTCCGAAATTGGGGAAGATACAATTGCCTATTCTGACACGTCTAATTATGCTGCGAACATCGAAATGGCAGAAGTTCTTGTAGACTATCAACCATCAGATGCAGCATTAAAAGACCTTGAAAAAGTGGCAACACCAGATCAAAAAACAATTGAAGAAGTATCAGCTTTCTTAAATGTTGAGCCTTTAACTGTCATAAAATCTTTAGTGTTTGACGTTGATGGTGAATTAGTTGTTGTACTTGCTCGTGGAGATCACGAAATTAATGATATTAAACTTAAAAATGCGCTTAATGCTGATTCTGTGGAACTTGCTAGTGAAGAGGCAATTCGTGATTTATTAGGCTGTGGTGTTGGTTCAATCGGTCCTGTTAAATTACCAGTAGACATAAAAGTAGTAGCTGACAATGCTATTAAATCAATCTGTAACGGTGTAGCTGGTGCAAATGAGGATGGGTTCCACTTAGTAAACGTTAATCCAGAGCGTGATTTTGCAGTGAATGAATACTTAGATATTCGTTTTATTCAAGAGGGTGATCCATCTCCAGATGGACACGGTATTATCAAATTTGCAGAAGGTATTGAGGTTGGGCATATTTTCAAATTAGGAACAACTTACTCTGCAAAAATGAATGGTACTTTCTTAGACGAGCAAGGTAAGGCACAGCCATTTATTATGGGCTGCTACGGTATTGGTGTATCACGTATTTTAGCTGCTGTTGCTGAACATTTCCAAGATGACAATGGTTTTATTTGGCCAACACAATTAGCTCCTTATGATATTCATGTTGTACCTGTTAATACAAAGGATGAAACACAAGTAGCATTAGCTGATGAGCTGTATGGCTTATTGAAATCATACCGTTATGATGTGTTATTAGATGATCGTGCAGAGCGAGTAGGGGTTAAATTTGCAGATGCTGATTTAATTGGATTACCTGTCCGTGTAACAGTAGGTAAAAAAGCAACTGAAGGTATTGTTGAAGTAAAATTCCGTCAAACAGGCGAAACGTTTGAATGGAAAAAAGAAGAGGTCATTGATCGTTTAAATGAATTTTTCCGCAAAAATTAACTCCTTTCAGCTGAAGTCTCCCACCTCAATGGTGGTGAGATGAGCTACGTTTCAGTGGGTGTCCAAGCACCAGCTGAAAGAAGTTAATGCCTCCGGACGCAATTATACCGAGGCATAATTGATTTTCCTTTAGAACTGCTTGTCCCCAAAAAGGATGAAAATGGCATTAAATAGATAAAAAATTCGCGCCACTTCTCGGGGACAGCGAGCCAAGCATGAATTCATAGATGTTTAGGATTTGTGAGGCTTGATGGTCACCTGCGGAAAGGGAGCGAATTTTTTCTTTGATTCGTAAACGTTGCTTAGGAATACAATAAGGGGCTTTTAACATTGCCTCTTTCTGGAAAGTAGGTGTCAATAGATTGGAACAGCAACAAGAAGCAAGAACGAGGTTTCAAATGCTCTTGCAGCAACTAGAGTTAACAGATGATGTGTATATGTCCTTTTTTGAAGAAGGTGAATTATCACGGTTAACCGTACACAAAAAGAACAGGCTATGGAACTTTACTATAAAATTACAAGGTATACTGCCTTTTCCGCTATATCAACTTTTTCGTACTCGTTTAGCTGAGAAATTTTCAGCTATCGCTGAAATCCACACAACCTTTGATACGGAAGAGAAAAATGTGACGGAGGAGCTTGTCCAACAATATTGGTTAACAGTAGTAGAGCAAATCGATGAGATGGCACCAACTTTAAAAAATTGCCTAGTATCGCAAGTGCCTATGTGGAATGGGCAAAAAATTACGTTATCCTGTATGCAGGAAATGGAATTTATGATGCTGAAAACAAAGTATGCAGAAAAGCTATCTGCAAGCTATACTCAGTTCGGCTTTCCACATATTGTGCTCGATTTCGTGCTGCAAGATCAAACAGAAGAAATGATTGCGGCACAGGAAGCTTTCATGGAGCAGAGGCGTTTAGAAGAAGCCGCTTTAGCTCAGCAAGCGATAGAAGATTACCAAAAACGTGAGAAGGAGAAGAAAGAAAATCCGGCTCTTGCCAATCTTGGTGATCGACCATTCCAGCTTGGTATGTTAATTAAAGATGATGAAACAATGGAAATTAAACGCATTGTTGAGGAAGAACGTCGTGTAATCATTGAAGGCTTTGTATTCGATGCAGAAGTTAAAGAGCTGAAAAGCGGTCGTTCTTTGTTGCAAATTAAAATTACCGACTATACGGATTCCATCGTTGTAAAAATGTTCTCACGTGATAATGATGATGCGGAACTTATGCAACATTTGAAGAAGGGTATGTGGGTAAAAGTACGAGGCTCCGTACAAACTGACACATTCATTCGTGATTTAATCGTGATGGCAAATGATATCAATGAAATCAAAAAAGAAACACGACAAGATAAGGCACCAGAGGGAGAAAAACGAGCTGAATTGCATTTGCATACACCAATGAGCACAATGGACGCTGTTACACCAGTTGATCGACTTGTTGCGCAGGCTGCGAAGTGGGGGCATCCAGCCGTGGCTATTACCGACCATGCTGTTGTACAATCCTTCCCAGAGGCATATGCAGCAGGGAAGAAACATGGTATAAAAGTTATTTACGGTTTGGAAGCGAATTTAGTAGATGATGGTGTTCCGATTGCTTATGCAGCTGAGCATCGATTACTAGATGATGATACTTATGTCGTGTTTGACGTAGAGACGACAGGTCTATCTACTGCTTACGATACGATTATTGAGCTTGCCGCGGTGAAAATTAAAGATGGGCAGGTAATCGACAAATACGAAAGCTTTGCCAATCCCCATCACCCACTTTCGGCGACGACTATTGAACTGACAGGCATTACAGATGATATGGTACGTAACGCGCCAGAAGTGGAACAAGTCATTAAGGAGTTCCATGCATTTATTGGAGATGGTATTGTAGTAGCCCATAATGCATCGTTTGATATTGGCTTTTTATACACAGGCTATAAAAAATTTGGGCTAGAGGGAACAATTCATCCTGTTATTGATACGTTGGAGCTTGCCAGATTGCTTTATCCAACGATGAAAAACCACCGTTTAAATACACTTTGTAAAAAATTCAATATTGATTTAACTCAGCATCACCGAGCTATTTATGATACAGAAGCAACTGGCTTCTTACTTTTACAGCTGTTAAAAGATGCAGATGAATTAGGTATTAAATATCACGATGACTTTAATAAGCATATCGGGGGCGGGGATGCTTATAAAAAAGGACGACCAATGCATTGCACGATATTAGCAGTAGACAATGCTGGACTAAAAAATTTATTTAAATTAGTTACCCACTCCCATACAAAAACTTTCTATCGTGTACCTCGTGTAACACGAGCGGTCCTAGAGCAATATAGAGAAGGTTTATTAGTCGGATCAGGTTGTAGTAATGGTGAATTATTTGAGACAATGATGAATAAATCCCCAGAGGAAGCAGAGCAAGTTGCGAGATTTTATGATTATATTGAAGTTCAACCTAAGGCAGTGTATGCACCGTTAATTGAGCGTAATGTCGTACATGATGAATGGACACTTGAAGATATTATTCGCAAGTTAGTAAAGCTAGGGAAGAAGATCGATAAACCTGTTGTAGCAACCGGTAATGTGCATTACTTAGATCCGATAGATGGAATGTTCAGACAAATACTAGTTGGCTCTCAAGGTGGTGCCAACATATTAAATAGATCAAAGCTGCCTGAGGTTCATTTTAGAACAACTGATGAAATGCTAGCGGAATTTGACTTTTTAGGACCAGATCTTGCGAAAGAAGTAGTTGTCACAAACTCTCAAAAGGTCGCCGATATGATTGGTGATGTAAAGCCAATTAAAGATGATTTATACACACCAAAAATTGAAGGCTCAGATGATGAGGTTACAAATTTAACCTATGAAATGGCTCATCTTATATACGGAGAAGAGCTACCAGAAATCGTGAAGGCCCGAATTGAAAAAGAATTAAAGTCAATTTTAGGCCATGGTTTCGGAGTAATTTATTTAATTTCAGCGAAGCTTGTGAAAAAGTCATTAGCGGATGGTTACTTAGTAGGTTCTCGTGGTTCTGTAGGATCTTCTTTAGTGGCAACCTTTATGGAGATTACTGAGGTAAATCCACTTCCACCTCATTATGTTTGTCCAAATTGTAAGCATTCAGAGTTTTTTAATGACGGTTCAGTAAGCTCAGGCTTTGACTTACCAAATAAAGATTGTACGGAATGTGGAACACCTTATAAAAAAGATGGACAAGACATTCCGTTCGAAACGTTCCTTGGCTTTAAAGGGGATAAGGTACCTGATATTGATTTGAGTGCGACACGTTGTTAACTGAAAAGGTTAACCACCTTAATTGGTAGAACTGCTATTTCAAAGTGTGGAATGACAGAGTAACGTCTTGAAACACACTCGCTAAAGCTACGACAAGCGTGGACGGTATTGCAAACACCAAAACGTTTGAAGCTCGTTAAAGTAGGCTGAAGTTCACCCAAACAGTTCGGCTGTGGAAAGAGGGATAGAAATCTCTTGTGAATGATAGGTCTGGCGTCTATAAAATTCCTATGGTTAGTAGCGGTAGAATCATCGAGACGAACCCTCGACTGACTTTTCGTAAATGTCACGTAGTAGAAATGCTACGGGGTCCAGTGAGGACTTCTAGGTGTGGATGAGTAAGCGTTTGGTTATGAAAATCCATATTGTGTTACAGGCACAATCCAACCTAGCGGAATTTAGAGGGAACCTACGGGAATTATGTACAGATAGAAATAGTGGAACGTGTGAAGCTCCTAACGTAAGAGAAGGTTGCACTTCAATGACGACGGTGTATGGAAAGGCAAAATAGCTATAACATACTTTAAAGGAGTGGCAGTAGTGCCGTAGTACCGACGAAGAAATGCTGTTGATGACTGAATAACCAATAAGTCGGAGGGAAAAACATTTCAGAGGGAAGGGCACAAGTCGTTAACGTTGAAACAAAACCTACAATAAGTCAGATTCGTGTATGACTAAAGAGAACGAAAACTTCGTAAAGGAAGTGATTAGTTGGCTGACTTAATGATTCAAAAGTTAAGAAATAACGAATATTTTGGCTTACAAGAGACATTTGATAATCTCTTTAAAGAAAGTGAAAAGGGTCGATACTTTACAGATATTTATAAGCTGATTATTTCTGAAGAAAATATTTTACTTGCTTTTCGTAACCTAAAAAGTAATACAGGTAGTAAAACGAAAGGTACAAACGGACACACAATTAAACATTTAAACAAAATGAATGCCGACAAGCTAATAAAGATAATAAGGAAAAGACTTGAAAACTATACACCACATTCGGTTAAAAGGTTGTTTATTCCGAAGCCAAACGGAAAAATGAGACCACTTGGAATACCTACAATTGAAGATAGATTGATTCAGCAAATGTTCCTTCAAGTTTTGGAGCCGATTGTAGAAGCTAGGTTTCATCCTCAAAGCTACGGATTTAGACCAAAAAGAAGCACACATGATGCATTAGCGAGATGTTATCATTTGGTAAATCATAGTCATCAACACTTTGTGGTCGATATAGATATAAAAGGATTTTTTGATAACGTTAATCATAAAAAGCTTATGAGGCAATTATGGACAATTGGTATAAGGGACCAAAAAGTTTTAACAATTATTAAAAAGATGCTAAGAGCTGAAATTACTGGTGAAGGTATTCCAACAAAGGGAACTCCCCAAGGCGGTATCTTATCCCCGCTTCTTGCTAATATAGTATTGAACGAATTAGATTGGTGGGTATCGAATCAGTGGGAATCAAAGCCAACGGAAGTACCTTATAAACTGAAACGAAATAAAACGGATGCTCTAAAGAAAACAAGGCTAAAGCCTATGTACCTTGTTAGATATGCAGATGATTTTAAAATCTTTACAAACTCTTTTGAAAACGCCCGAAAGATTAAAATAGCTGTTGAAAAATGGCTAAAAGAGCGATTAAGGCTTGAGGTAAGCAAAGAAAAGAGTAAAATCACAAATCTTCGTAAAAATGGTACAGATTTTTTAGGGATACGATTTAGGGCTGTTCAAAAAGGTAACGCTAAAACAGGGTATATCGTAAATTCTAAAATGGACCCTAAAGCAAAAGAAAAAGTGCAAGGGGTTATAAGGTATCAGTTAGTTAAACTTAGAAAAAGTCCTACTCCAGAAAAAGTGATGAACTTTAATGCTAATATTCTTGGACTGCATAACTATTACAAAATTGCGACCAGGATATCACAAGATTTCAATGCAATAAGACATAAAGTTCATCCAAATATCAAATCATTGTTGTTTAGAAACATATTTGTGAAAACGAAGGAAACAAACAATGTCATTGATAAATTTTATGGGGGTTACAATTATCAAAGATTTAAAAGTAATGGATTGCTGGTATATCCTATTGAAGCAATTCGACATGATATACGAGGACAAAGAAAGCCTGAATTTACGATTTACAATGAGAAAGACAGGTCCTTAATTCATAAAGATTTAAAACATGTGTCTGTTCGTGAAATTGAGATGTTTCGTAAAGGAATATATAAAGCTAAGAGTGTTTTGTATGAAAATAATCGCCTGAGTAAGTATGTGGCTCAAAAAGGGAGTTGCGGTATAACAGGAGAAAGACTTACTCCACATCAAGCCGTTTGTCATCATATTAAGCCGACAGCTCACGGTGGAACTGACGACTATGATAACTTGATTATTATCAACAGGAGTTATCACATGCTTGTCCATACAAAGGACCCGCTCGCTAATAAAAATTATGTAAAGATATTAGCTCGATTCGAAAAGAAAGCAATAAATAAATTAAACGAACTAAGAACGGAAGTAGGAAATCCAAAGCTTAGTTTATAAATTTCAACAAAGTTAACGATGGAACGCCGTATGACGCCGAAAGGGTCACGTACGGTGTGGGACGGGGGAAAAGCTGGAGATCATATCAAACGCTTACCTATCGTCATATTTTTCCGGTGAATATCAACCACAAGCCCATAACTACACGAAGGTACTATTCGGTGAAGATTATGTATATCGTGCTGGGACAATCGGTACAGTTGCGGAGAAAACAGCGTATGGCTACGTAAAAGGCTATGCTAATGATAACAACCTACATTTCCGCGGCGCTGAGGTAGATCGATTAGTGCAAGGCTGTACAGGCGTAAAACGTACAACAGGACAGCACCCTGGGGGGATTATCGTAGTACCAGACTATATGGATATTTTCGACTTCTCACCAGTGCAATTTCCTGCGGATGCACAGGACTCAGAATGGCGTACAACACACTTTGATTTCCATTCTATTCACGATAATATTTTAAAACTGGATATTCTCGGGCACGATGATCCGACTGTGATTCGGATGTTGCAGGATCTATCAGGAATAGATCCAAAAACCATTCCGACAGATGATCCAATCGTTATGAAAATCTTTAGTTCTCCAGAATCTTTAGGCGTAACAGAAAAACAAATCGGTTGTAAGACGGGAACATTGGGCATACCTGAGTTTGGTACTCGTTTTGTGCGCCAAATGCTTGAAGATACAAAACCATCAACATTCTCGGAGCTTGTGCAAATTTCAGGACTTTCACACGGTACAGACGTGTGGCTCGGCAATGCACAAGAATTAATTCAAAATGGTACATGTGTACTGAAAGAAGTAATTGGCTGTCGTGACGATATTATGGTGTATTTAATTTACCAAGGGCTAGAACCGTCACTGGCGTTTAAAATTATGGAATCCGTACGTAAAGGGAAAGGATTATCTGACGAGTTTGAAGCAGAGATGTTAGCGAATAAAGTACCGGGCTGGTATATCGATTCATGCAAAAAGATTAAATACATGTTCCCGAAAGCCCATGCTGCCGCGTACGTGTTAATGGCAGTGCGTATTGCATGGTTTAAGGTACATTTCCCAATCCTTTATTACGCAGCGTATTTCACAGTTCGTGCAGATGATTTTGATTTAATTGCGATGGTACAGGGTCCGCAAATGATTCGTGCAAAAATTGATGAAATCAATATGAAGGGCTTAGATGCTTCCACAAAAGAAAAAAACCTATTAACTGTAATGGAACTAGCACTTGAAATGTGTGAGCGTGGTATGAGCTTCCAGAAGGTGGACTTATATCGTTCGCAGGCTAGTGAATTTATAATTGATGGGAACTCTTTAATTCCACCATTCGACGCGATTCCTGGACTTGGTACGAACGTTGCTAAACAAATTGTGGTAGCACGAGAGGACGGAGAATTTTTATCGAAGGAAGATTTACAGCAACGAGGTCGTGTATCCAAGACATTAATAGAATACATGGATCAATTGGGCTGTTTAGAGGGAATGCCAGATGCTAATCAGTTATCACTTTTCTAAAATAAGAAGGTTAGTCTGAAGGCATCTTCATCAATAACAAATAACTTATAAGCCTTATGTTCAAAATAAGGCTTATAAAGTTGAGGGTGACATTTGTTAAAATGTATACCATGTTAAAAGTTGATCTTCGGTACGGCTAAGCCACTCCTTGGGGATTAGCGGCTTAGAGGACACACTGGAGCGAGCAGGCAGAGGAACGAAGGCTAAAAACATCACGTCCTGTGATAACGCCTTCGTGACCTACATCGTGTAGGCCCAAGCTGCTCATCGGACGCCCCCAGGAAGCTTTGCTCTGTGCGAAAGCGAAGCGACAGCAACAAATGTTTTATCTGCGCGAAAGCGAAGCGTCAGCGGCAAAGCGCCTAGCCAGAACGGAAATCAACTCCCACGTTATGGTGATGAACCCTAATTTAAGCGAAAATTTCAATTTCTAGACACAATTAAGGTTATATTAACTTTTTTCAGCGGGTGTCCAAACATCCGCTGAAAGAAGTTAAAGCCTCCGGACGCAATTATGCCGAGGCATAATTGATTAGATGTCTAGAATAAGGAAATTTGCATTGTGCTGTAAACTATGCTATCCTTATGGTAATAATTTGTTGATATTTTTCCAGCAAAAGAGTGGGACCTTCCCGCTCTTTTCTGTTGTTATACCGTAGCAAAACAAATTTTTGACTAACAGCAGGTAAGACCGTTAAATTTCACCAAAGCTACTGGTGGAATTTCTGTTTTATTACGCCAGAATTTCATAGATACAGGAGGAAACAATGAGCAAAGTACCATCTTTAATTGAAGAGCTCGCGAAACCGATTGTTGAAGAGTTGAATCTTGAGTTAGTGGATGTCGAGTTCGTAAAAGAAGGACGTAACTGGTTTTTACGTGTTTATGTAGATACACCTGAGGGTGGAATTGACATTGAACAATGTGCTCAAGTTAGTGAACGACTAAGTTTGCTATTGGATGAAAATGATCCAATTACACAAAACTATTATTTAGAAGTTTCTTCACCTGGAGCAGAACGTCCATTAAAAAAAGATGCTGATTTTGAAAATGCGATTGGCAAATTTATTTATGTTAAAACCTATGAGCCCATCAAGGACATGAAGGAATTCCAAGGCTACTTAACGTCATATGATGAACATACATTAGTGATAGAAGTACGCATTAAAACGCGCAAAATTACAGTAACAATTGAACAAGAAAAAATCGCATTGGCACGACTAGCCATCGATTTTTAAGCATATTGCATATTTAGGAGTGAAAACAAAATGAGTAGTGATTTGTTAGATGCGCTAAATGCGCTAGAAGAACAAAAAGGAATTTCAAGAGATGTGTTAATTGAAGCGATTGAAGCGGCATTAGTTACTGCTTACAAACGCAACTTCAATCAAGCACAAAATGTTCGGGTTGACTTAAATTTAGATAAGGGCTCTATTCGTGTCTTTTCACGTAAAGATGTTGTTGAAGAAGTAGAGGATGACCGTTTGCAAATTTCTGAAGAAGATGCAAAGGCGATCAACCCTGCATACCAGTTGGAAGATGTGGTTGAACAGGAAGTGACACCTCGAAACTTTGGTCGTATTGCCGCTCAGACAGCGAAACAAGTTGTTACTCAACGTGTACGTGAGGCAGAACGTGGCTTAATTTACGAGCAATATGTGGACCGTGAAGATGATATCGTGACTGGTGTAGTTGAGCGTCTAGATGCTCGTAATATTTACGTAGGTCTAGGAAAAGTAGAGGCTGCATTACCACAAAACGAACAAATTCAAGGTGAAACATATCGTCCACACGATCGCATCAAGGTCTATATTACAAAGGTTGAACGTACAACACGCGGACCACAAGTCATTGTTTCACGTACACATCCTGGTTTATTACGCCGCCTATTTGAGATGGAAGTACCTGAAATCTATGAAGGTATTGTAGAAATTAAATCAATTGCTCGTGAAGCAGGAGATCGTTCTAAAATTTCTGTTCATGCACATAACGAAGAAGTAGATCCAGTAGGCTCATGTGTAGGAGCAAAAGGCGCGCGCGTACAAACAATTGTTAATGAATTAAACGGCGAAAAAATCGATATCGTTGAATGGTCAGAAGATCCAGTTGTTTTTGTAGCAAATGCTCTTAGCCCATCAAAGGTATTAGATGTTCAAGTAAATGAAGAAGAAAAATCTACTACGGTTGTCGTACCAGACTATCAATTATCATTAGCAATTGGTAAACGTGGTCAAAATGCACGTTTAGCTGCAAAGTTAACTGGCTGGAAAATTGATATTAAGAGTGAAACGGATGCTCGTGAGTTAGGTATTTATCCATCTGCTACAAGCACTTTCATACCTGCTGAGGATGAAGAAAGTGATTTTGATGATGTTGCAGTTGACTTATATCAAGACGACGAAGAATAAGTAAGAAAGCCCGTGTGACTAGTTAACTGCCATTATTCAGTGGGCGTTGGGTTGCGCCGACTGAATAATGGCAGAGCCTACAATGGAAAATATCTTGATACTTATTTAAAATCTAAGTATATGACCAATGTAGTGCATGGCTTAGTCCACCTCTTACGACAAGCTTCAGAGAGGAAAGGTGATTCTTATGGCTATTAATAAAAAAGTACCTCTTCGAAAATGTGTAGCTACTGGAGAAATGCTACCAAAGAAAGAAATGATTCGTGTCGTTCGTTCGAAAGAGGGCGAGGTAAGTGTTGATGTTTCCGGAAAAAAACCCGGACGTGGTGCCTATGTCTCTAAATCGGAAAAAGCGATTGAAATCGCCCGAAAGAAAAATGTTTTAGGGCACCAACTTGATGTAAAAATCCCTGAAGAAATCTACGATGAGCTTATTTTGTTAATTCGTAGGGAGTCTATTATATGATTAATCAAGCAGTGCATAATTTGCTTGGGATAGCGGCAAGAGCACGTAAAGTGATTTCAGGAGAAGAGTTAGTAGTAAAGGAAGTCCGCAATGGGAATGCTAAGCTAGTACTACTTGCAAACGATGCTTCTAAAAACTCTAGCAAAAAAATTCAAGATAAATGCACGTACTATAACGTTGAGTATCATGTAATTGGTGATCGTTATGATTTAGGACATGCTACAGGTAAGGAGGCCCGAGTGGCTTTAGCTATTACCGATAAAGGTTTTGCAAGCAAATTGTCTAGTCTACTCAACGAAAAATAATCGGGGGTGAGCAGATGACCAAAATCAGAGTTCATGAATATGCGAAACAAGTGAATAAAACGAGTAAAGAGGTTATTGAAGCACTAAGTCAATTAAATGTGAGTGTAACAAACCATATGTCAATGTTAGAAAAAGACATAGTATCAAAGTTAAACCAATCATTTAAAGCTACAAAAGAAGTGAAGAAACCTACTCAAAACGTATCGCAGAAATCACAAGCTAATGGCCAACAAAAATCACAGCAATCGATGAAAAAGCAAGAAGGGCAAAAGCAGCAATCTGCTACTTCTAAGCCTAAAGTTAATAATCAGCAACAAACGCATCAAAACTCAAATTCGTCTAACGAAAAATCTAAGAATATAAAAGGTAGCCAAAATAGAAATATGACACAAAATAACAATAATAACAATAATAATAATAATCGCAGAGGTGGCGGTGGTTACAACCAACGTCCAAAACCAGGAATTCACGGCGGAAAACGTCGCCATCCAAAAACACATCAACCAAGTCAACCAGTGAAACAAAAGGAATTACCAGAAAAAATTACTTTTGTTGAATCACTTTCAGTAGCAGAATTAGCAAAAAAACTGCACCGTGAACCATCAGAAATTATTAAAAAATTATTTATGCTTGGTGTAATGGCAACAATTAACCAAGAATTAGATAAGGATGCAATTGAATTAATTTGTGCAGACTATGGTGTAGAAGTTGAAGAAGAAATTCGTGTAGATATTACGGATTTAGAAACACACTTCGAACAAACAGAAGAAGTTAACGAGGCGGATTTATCAGAACGTCCTCCTGTAGTGACAATTATGGGGCACGTAGACCATGGTAAAACTACATTATTAGACTCTATCCGAAACACAAAAGTTACAGCTGGAGAGGCTGGCGGTATTACTCAGCATATCGGTGCTTATCAAGTAACTGAAGGCGACAAAAAAATTACGTTCCTTGATACACCAGGACATGCTGCTTTCACAACGATGCGTGCGCGCGGTGCGAAAGTAACGGACTTAACAATTTTAGTAGTAGCTGCGGATGATGGTGTTATGCCACAAACAGTAGAAGCGATTAACCACGCAAAAGCAGCAGAAGTACCAATTATCGTTGCAGTTAATAAAATGGATAAACCATCAGCGAATCCGGACCGAGTAATGCAAGAGTTAACAGAGCATGGCCTAGTTCCTGAAGCTTGGGGCGGCGAAACTATTTTCGTACCAATCTCTGCATTAAAAGGTGAAGGCATTGACACATTGCTTGAAATGATTTTACTTGTCGCTGAAGTTGGAGAATTAAAAGCGAACCCTGATCGCTTAGCACTTGGTACAGTAATTGAAGCACAGCTAGATAAAGGTCGAGGTTCTGTTGCAACGCTTTTAGTACAAGACGGAACATTAAAGGTTGGGGACCCAATTGTTGTCGGCCACACTTATGGACGTGTACGTGCAATGGTGAATGACAAAGGCCGTCGTGTGAAGGAAGCTGGACCATCAACGCCAGTAGAAATCACAGGCTTAAATGATGTACCACAAGCTGGTGACCGTTTCGTTGTCTTTGAAGACGAAAAAACAGCGCGCCAAGTCGGAGAAACTCGTGCAATGTCAGCCATTCAAGCACAACGCTCAGAAAAACAACGCGTAACGCTTGATAACTTATTCGAACAAATGAGTCAAGGCGAAATGAAAGAGCTAAACTTAATTGTTAAAGCTGACGTTCAAGGTACTGTAGAAGCTATGGCTGCATCATTAATGAAAATTGATGTTGAAGGCGTAAACGTGAAAATTATTCACACTGGCGCTGGGGCGATTACAGAATCAGATATTTCTCTTGCTGCGGCTTCAAATGCAATTGTTATTGGCTTCAATGTTCGTCCAGATGTCAATGCAAAACGTGCAGCAGAAGAAGAGGGCGTAGATATTCGTCTACACCGCATTATCTATAAAGTAATTGAGGAAATTGAACAAGCAATGAAAGGTATGCTTGATCCAGAATTCGTAGAGAAAATTATTGGTCAAGCAGAAGTTCGACAAACAATTAAAGTATCAAAAGTTGGTACTATTGCTGGTTCATACGTAACAGAAGGTAAAGTAACTCGTGATTCTGGCGTACGTATAATCCGTGAAAATGTAGTAATTTTTGAAGGTGAATTAGATACACTAAAACGTTTCAAAGATGAAGTTAAAGAAGTTGCAAGAGGTTACGAATGTGGTATTACAATTACAAACTTCAACGATATTAAAGAAGGCGATATTATCGAAGCCTATATTATGGAAGAAGTTAAACGCGTATAATGATTGTTTATGCAGAGGTTGAATTTATTATTCAAACTGCTCATTCGTTGAAGGAAAAACGTGCTGTTTTACAGCGTATGATTACCCGCACTAAGCAAAAATTTAATGTCTCTATTGCGGAAATTGACCATCAAAATGTATGGCAACGCACGAAATTAGCGCTTGTTGCTGTTTCTTCATCAAAAGAAGCTGCCGAGCGGGAAATTAATCATGCGCTCCACTACTTACAGTCAAATCCATCTTGGGAACAGCTAGATGTGTGGCGAGACTATTTATAAGTAACATTAGATCGTTGTATATGTTTAGATGTGATTTACTCATACCTTGCATACACAACGATCTGTACATCGAAATTGAGGTGACAAACTATGTCTCTACGCTCTAACCGTGTTGCTGAGCAAATGAAAAAAGAGCTCGGTGATATTCTTGGCCGTAAAATAAAAGATCCGCGTGTTGGTTTTGTTACTGTTACTGGTGTTGAAGTGACAGGTGATTTACAGCAAGCGACCATTTATATTACAACTCTAGGCAATGAACGTGAACGAGAGGAAACACTAAAAGCTTTAGTAAAAGCTTCTGGTTTCATTCGCTCGGAAATCGGTACACGAATCCGTTTACGTCGTACACCAGAATTAATCTTTGAATTTGATTCATCGATTGAATATGGGAACCGTATTGATTCATTGTTACGTGGTTTACACGAAGAATAAGTTTGACTTAAAAAAGTCTGCCCTATGCATGTTCATGCAGGCAGACTTTTTACATACGCCAAAGAAGATTTTGCTGAGCAAAACGGCGGAAAATATTCAAATTTGGATACTGTCAAATAGGCTAAAAAGAATTGATTTTCGTTCATCACCAAATTATGTGGGGAACAACTCCGAGTTATAGTGATGAACCTTGATATTAGGAGGGAATTTATGAACGGTATTTTACCGCTATGGAAGGAACGTGGCATGACGAGTCACGATTGCGTCTTTAAATTGCGAAAGATATTACGTACTAAAAAAGTTGGACATACAGGCACGCTTGATCCAGGGGTAGAGGGCGTTCTTCCAATTTGTATAGGTCAAGCAACACGTATTGCAGAATATTTAACAGATGCAGGAAAAACCTATGAAGCTGTGATTTCAATTGGTCGTACAACGACAACTGAGGATGCAGAAGGAGAAACGGTAGAACAAGATCATACGATTAAAAAGTTTACACGTACTCAATTGCTAGAAGTTTTAGCCTCCTTAACAGGTGTTATTACTCAAACACCACCGATGTTTTCGGCTGTCAAAGTAAATGGTAAACGTCTCTACGAATATGCTCGAAAAGGTGAAATTGTTGAAAGGCCCTCACGTCAGGTTACTATTTATGCATTAGAGCTGCTAGAAGATGTAGAAATATATGAAGGTCAAGAAATTATGTTTCCAATCCGAATAGCATGTAGTAAAGGGACCTATATTCGCACATTAGCTGTGCAAATCGGAGAGGCACTTGGCTATCCTGCACATATGAAAGAGCTCGTACGCACTGCCTCAGGTACGTTTACACAAGAAAATTGCTTTACATTGGCACAAGTTGCTGAGCTGATGGAAGCTGAACAAATCGATTCATGCATTTTACCAGTGGAGTATGCATTAACAGATTATCCGTATATTGAGATAACTTCTGCTAATGAAAAAGAAATTTCCAATGGACAAGTGCTTCCAGCCGATGCATTATTAAAGATACATGATAAAATTGTTTTTGGAATCAGTGGGAAAGCAATTGCGGTGTATCAGGCCCATCCTACAAAGGAAGGGCTTATGAAGCCACATAAGATGTTTCCGACGATAGAGTAGGAGGATTTTTTGTATGGAGGTCATTCATTTAAAATACCCACACCAACTACAGCAACGAGAAAGCATGCAGCCATACTCATTGGCACTCGGCTTTTTTGATGGTGTACATAGAGGGCATCAGGCAGTTATTAAGGCAGCGAAAGAAGAAGGAGACAAACGTCAAATTCCAACAGCTGTTATGACATTCGATCCACATCCTTCTGTAGTGCTAGGTGGACGTAACGAAAAGGTTTTTTATATTACGTTACTACAGCAGAAATTACAGCTTTTTGAAGAACAAGGTGTAGATACAGTATTTGTTGTACATTTCACATCAGATTTTGCAAAACTCTCACCTGTTGCATTTATTGATACATTTATTCGTGGGTTGAACATCCAACATGTTACAGCTGGCTTTGATTATTCTTTTGGTGCTTTTGGTAAAGGCACAATGGCAGATATGCTTGAATTGAGTAATGGAGAGTATGGCGTGACGGTTGTTGACAAGAAGACTGACAACATCGAAAAAATTAGCTCTACACGTATCCGTAAGCTTTTACAAGAGGGAGATATGGAAGAAGCAAGATTGCTCTTAGGACGACCATTTGAAGTTACGGGTATCGTTGTTCATGGTGATAAGCGAGGGCGTACAATAGGTTTCCCAACTGCTAATGTTCAAGCATTAGAGGGTACGTATATTCCAGCAAGCGGTGTGTATGCGGTTCGTTTACTTGTACAAAATAACTGGTATGATGGTGTATGTAATGTAGGCTATAAACCAACATTTAAAGATCCAAACGACAAGCAATTATCCATCGAAGTCCATATACTAAACTTTGAAAAAAATATCTACGGTGAAGAAGTACATGTAGCTTGGTATAAACGTATAAGAAGTGAACGAAAATTCGATGGTATTGAATCGTTGAAAGCACAAATCGAAAAGGATAAACAAGAAGCGATTGACTATTTTGGGGTCATTTCCGAAAGTTAGGAATGGCATTTGGAAATGTATACTTGTAAATAAGTTGATCTTCGATACAACTGGGCCTCCCCAGGAAAGCGCCCTAACGGAACGAAAATCAACCCCACGTTATAGTGATGAGCCAAAATCTACTTTAGCATTTGAATAGGCGCTTACGTTAACGCTTGCTTGACCTTTTGATTTATGGTAACATTCATAAGTGCATAATATGCTTAACCTTAGCTCGGTATATCGATAACTCCAACGTGTACTGTGCTAATGGGGATTAACAATTATTTAGGAGGTCCATACAAATGGCTATTTCAAAAGAACGTAAAAACGAAATTATTGCTGAGTACCGTACTCACGAAAGTGATACTGGTTCTCCAGAAGTACAAGTTGCAGTATTAACAGAGGAAATTAACGCTCTAAATGCTCACTTACGTACACACAAAAAAGATTTCCACTCTGAGCGTGGTCTTCTTAAAATGGTAGGTCGTCGCCGTCACTTATTAAAATATCTTCGTGAAACTGACGTACAACGTTACCGTGAACTAATCACTCGTTTAGGCTTACGTCGCTAATTGTCAATCGAAAAGCGGGATTAATCCCGCTTTTTCTTTATGTTTATAAACAAAGAGAAGATGACAAGCTTTCATATTGAGAAAACAAGCGTATATGGCATGAATCTTAATAGTTTCTCTATTAAATCAAGTTAAAAAACACAGTTTCAATAAAATACAGAAATAAATCCTAAATAAATTGGCAATAACTGAATTTAAATGTATGATTATTTCATGAAATATTTAGCATAGAACAAGCATTTTTGGTACACTTACTATTAGTACATACAGACGAAGTAAGTGTTTTTATAATAGAGAGGGGTTCATTGAATGAACGAAAAGAAAGTCTATTCCTATGAATGGGCTGGCCGTCCGCTTGTAATCGAAGTTGGACAGTTAGCAAAACAAGCAAATGGGGCCGTTTTAGTACGCTATGGTGATACATCTGTACTTTCAACAGCAACAATGTCAAAATCACCGAAACCACTTGATTTCTTCCCATTAACAGTAAACTACGAAGAACGTTTATACGCAGCAGGTAAAATTCCTGGTGGCTTTATTAAGCGTGAAGGACGTCCATCTGAAAAAGCAATACTAGCAAGCCGTTTAATCGACCGTCCGATTCGTCCGATGTTCCCAGACGGTTTCCGTAATGAAGTACAAGTAATTTCGATGGTTATGTCTAACGATCCAGATTGCACGTCTGAAATGGCTGCAATGGTTGGTTCATCATTAGCGTTAGCTATCTCGGATATTCCATTCGGTGGACCGATTGCAGGTGTACAAGTTGGATATATTGACGGTAAATTTATTGTGAACCCAACAGTGGAACAATCTAATCAATCAACAGTCCATTTATCTGTAGCAGGTAACAAGGATGCTATCAACATGGTTGAAGCAGGTGCACTAGAAGTACCGGAAGAAGTAATGCTAGAAGCCATTATGTTCGGTCATGAAGAAATCAAAAAAATTATTGCTCTCCAAGAGCAAATTGTTGCAGAAGTAGGGAAAGAAAAATTACCAGTAACGTTATTTGAAATTGATGAAGCGATTCAAGCAGATATAAAAACAGCTTGTGAGACTGACATGCATGATGCAATTCAAACTGCAGAAAAACATGCACGTGATGAGGCTATTAAAGCGGTAAAAGACCGTGTTATTGCTTCTTATGAAGAGCAAGAAGCGGATGATGAAACAATGAAGCAAGTATATACAATTCTAGATAAAATGGTTAAAGACGAAGTACGTCGTCAGATTACAGAAGATAAAGTTCGTCCAGATGGTCGTAAGTTAGACGAAATCCGTCCACTTTCTTCTGAAACAGGTTTATTACAACGTACTCACGGTTCAGCATTATTTACGCGTGGACAAACACAAGCCCTTTCTATTTGTACATTAGGTGCACTTGGGGATGTACAAATTATCGACGGTTTAGGTGTAGAAGAATCAAAACGCTTTATGCATCACTATAACTTCCCTCAATTCTCTGTAGGGGAAACAGGCCCGATTCGTGGACCAGGTCGTCGTGAAATCGGTCATGGTGCATTAGGAGAGCGTGCTCTTGATGCAGTTATTCCAGATGAATCTGTATTCCCATATACAATCCGTTGTGTATCGGAAGTACTTGAATCAAACGGTTCTACATCTCAAGCTTCAATCTGTGCTTCAACGTTAGCGATGATGGATGCTGGTGTTCCATTAAAGGCACCTGTAGCAGGTATTGCAATGGGTCTTATTAAAAAAGGAGAACACTACTCTATTTTAACGGATATTCAAGGTATGGAAGACCACCTTGGAGATATGGACTTTAAAGTTGCGGGTACAGCTAAAGGTGTAACAGCACTTCAAATGGACATTAAAATTGATGGTTTATCACGCAACATTTTAGAAGAAGCATTAACACAAGCTAAAATTGGCCGTATGCACATTTTAGAATCAATGCTTGCTACTCTTGCAGAACCACGTGAAAAATTATCTACATTTGCACCGAAAATTGTCATCGTGAAAATTAATCCTGATAAAATTCGCGATGTTATCGGACCTGGCGGTAAACAAATTAACAAAATTATTGAAGAAACTGGCGTAAAAATTGATACGGAGCAAGATGGTACAATTTACATCTCTTCTGCAGATGAAGAAATGAACGCTCGTGCAAAACAAATTATCGAAGACATCGTACGTGAAGCGAAAGTTGGCGAGTATTACTTATCAACAGTTAAACGTATTGAAAAATTCGGTGCGTTCTGTGAAATATTCCCAGGTAAAGATGGTTTACTTCACATCTCTGAAATTCAAGAGGAACGTACAAAACAAGTTGAAGATGTCTTAAAACTTGGCGATCAATTACTTGTAAAAGTTATTGAAATTGACAAGCAAGGTCGTGTGAATTTATCTCGTAAAGTAGTGATCCAAGAGGAAAAAGAACGCGCTGAGCAAGATAAATAATAAATTGTAGAAAAGGCTGCGTATAATGCGCAGCCTTTTTTAAATCAAATATATTGAAAATGGTTCAATAAGGGATATTTTGTGGGAATCTTACATTATGGTTCATCACTAAAAGTCGTGGATGATTTTTGGTAAAACGTATACTATGTAAATAAGTTGATGGAAGTGGAGAATGGGCGACTCCTTGGGGATTAGCGTCACAGATGAGACCCTGGAGCGAGCATCGCGAGTGAAGCGGCTCATCGGACGCCCCCAGGAAGCTCTGCTCTGCGCGAAAGCGAAGCGTCAGCGGCAAATGTTTTATCTGCGCGAAAGCGCCCAGTCGGAACGGAAATCAACCACACGTTTTGGTGATGATCCCACATTATGTCCTTGATGTAGAGCCAGAGATAAATTGGGGGAGATTTTTTGGTACAAGTACATACATGTCAGAATGGTGTGCGTATTGTGTCTGAGCAAATCGATCATGTAAGATCAGTTGCGCTAGGCATTTTTGTTAATGCAGGATCTCGTTATGAGCTACCTGAGGAAAATGGCATTACACATTTTATAGAACATATGCTTTTTAAAGGAACAAAAACTCGAACAGCTCGTCAAATTGCTGAAGAATTTGACCGAATTGGTGGAGAGTTAAATGCCTTTACATCCAAGGAAAATACTTGTTATTATGCAAAGATTTTAGACCATCATGCTGAGCTTGCCGTTACAATATTAGCAGATATGTTCTTTAACTCTACATTTGCAGAAGAAGAGTTAGAGAAAGAACGACAAGTTGTGCTAGAGGAAATATTAATGAGTGAAGACGCACCTGATGACGATGTTCATGAAAAGCTATGGGGAGTTATGTATCCGAATGATGCACTCGGTCGTCCAATACTAGGAACTGCGGCTACTTTGAAAACATTTACAGCAAAAAAAATACGTAACTATATGGCTAAACATTATGGTCCAGGGTCAGTTGTTATTTCAATAGCGGGAAATATTTCTGCAAAGCTCATGCAAACAATTGAAGACTTATTTGGCCAATATCAACCATCACCACTTGCGGTTGAACCTGTGCTATCGAATCCTCATTTTCATCCAGGAGAGATTTCAAAAACTCGTGATACGGAGCAAGCGCATTTAGCCATTTCTTATCCAGCAATTGGTGTAAAAGATTCAGATATGTATAGCTTCATCGCACTTAATAATATTATAGGTGGTAATATGAGTTCTCGTTTGTTCCAAGAAGTACGTGAGGAACGTGGTTTAGCCTATTCAATATTTTCTTACCAATCCTGTTATGCTGATGTTGGGGCATTTACGATTTATGGTAGTACAAGTCGTCAGCAATTATCACAGCTTCAGCATACAATTGATGCGACATTACTTGATATCGTGGCAGGTGGCGTGACAGAGGAAGAACTTATGAATGCGAAGGAACAGCTGAAGGGTAGTTTTGTACTCGGTCTAGAAGGGACAGGCGCTCGTATGAATCGTAACGGTACAAGTGAGTTGGTGCATCGCAAACATCGTTCAGTAGACGAAGTATTAGCGTCAATCGATGTCGTTTCAATGGAATCAGTAAATCGTTTAATAGCAAAAATCTTGAAAGCTGAGCCAGCCATTTCAATAATCGGCCCAGAAGCTTAAAAAGGTTGCCATTTATAGGCAACCTTTTTTCTATTCAGTTGCTTTAAAAAACTTCTCTTGCTAAATATAAGGTAAGGCTTTGAAGTAAAATAAAAATACTAATGATGATGCTCATGATTGTAGGGATCAAAATTATCAATAAATTTTCTACTACTTGAGATAAAAAGTAATGGATAGGGAAACTAATTATAAAAATAAGGAAGATGGCTGTCATCATTCTAAAATAACGTATCCGCTTTGTCTCGTCTAGATGATGGATATAAAACTGGATGGAGATGAGTAAAGAAGCGCTGCTAATATAGGCGAAGTACATGGCGAAATGCTCTGAAAAATTATCGTTTGCTGCAGTTTGTGAAAAATAAGCAGGTGCTATTAGAATAAAAAGTAGGATCACTACGCCGTGACAATATAGAAAATCAGCCTGTAACTGTGTTTTTCTCGTCAAAGGTAGACTATTTACAAACAACTCCCAATTTGCTTTTTGATCGTCCTCGTAGATTCCTCCAACAATGGAAGCAGAAAAAACTACAACAAATATTCCTATTGAGGGACTGTCTAAAATAGGTATTTCCGTGAAACTAATGATCATACAAATAATAGCTGCAAAAAGAATGGACCATTTTTGCACCATTATTCTTTGTAAAAGTAAAGCCTGCATTCACTCACTCCTTTAAAATTCTTTCCGTTTATATATGGCAGTTGAAATCAGAGAAGATAGCCATAAGATTAAAAGTCCAGCAAACGGAGCTAAAAACATATACTGTTTTAAGTCTGACAATGCTAATGGCATATCTGGTAAGTGCTCGTTTAAAAGACTAAATAAAAAGCTAGGTATGAAGCAAAAAGCAATAAGAACCATTCTTCCTTTATTGGAACCAAATTTAATGTAAATCGGTAATAATAGTGCTAGCATACAAAAGGCTAACGTCACAATAAGATTAAATGTTAGAAAAAACTCTGTAGATGCCCAATTATTCGTAAAACGATGAATAATGAATACAATCGGTAGTGCGAGGATGAGTCCAAAAATCAAAAGAACGATACTAAGTATATATTTACTAAGTATGATGTCCCCTTTTGAAATGGGTAAAGTATTCGCATATTTATCCCAGCTGCTTTGTTCATCATACGTAAGAGCAGTTATAGCTTGAAAGGTCACGACAAAAATAATAATCGTAAAGAGCATTAAAGCTTGTTGCATAAAAATTGATATGAATAGGAAAAAAATCAACACGAGGGCCTGAGCTTTTATTTGACGTTGAATCGTCATTAAATCTTTTAAGATAAGACCTGCCATGATTCAAACACTACCTTTCACATAAAATAGCATAATATCTTCTATAGAAGGCTTTTCAAGAGAAAATACTTCGTTTACTTCATTTTTTAGAACTAAGGCTTCTATACCAAAGGCTCCATTACGTTTTCTTATAATGGCATGTTCTGGTATTTCACTTACTTCCTCTTTATTGCCTTTAAATATTCCGTACTCGTAGAGCAGTACGTCTTTACCTTCACTAAATAAAATTTCGCCGTTATGAATGAATGTAATATAGTCAGCAATCTTTTCTAAATCACTTGTTATATGAGAAGAAAATAAAATGCTATGTGTTTCATCCTGCATAAACGTTAAAAATAAATCGAGAATTTCATCACGTATAATTGGATCTAGTCCACTCGTTGGTTCATCTAAAATTAACAATTTTGGATGATGCGATAATGCTAATGCAATGGACAGCTTCATCCTCATTCCCCGGGATAATTCTTTTACGTTCTTCCTCTTTGGAACTTTAAATTGTGCTAATCGCTCAAAATAAAAGTCTGAATCCCACGTTTTAAATACTTTTTTCATGATTTTGTCGAGCTGCGTCGCATTGAGCGTTTCAGGAACATGTAAATCGTCAAAAACCACACCGATGTCGTTTTTTATCGATAATTCATGTTCGACAATATCCTTCCCGAATAACAGAATTTCGCCATATTCTTTTTTTAATAAGTTAAGTATGCATTTAATTGTAGTAGACTTCCCAGCGCCATTTTCTCCTACAAAGCCCATGACAGTGCCTTGAGGTACTGAAAAACTTACATCACTAAGAGCAAACCCTTCAAAGCTTTTATGTAAATCATGAATTTCAATAGCATTCATTTAGTTGTCCTCCTCCAAAATTAATGAAAGTAACTCTTGTAATTCCTCTTTTGTCAGCCCAGCCGTTTTTGCCGTTTTAACCGCTTTCTGCATATGCTCTTCAACTTGGCGTAATAATTCCTCGCGCAGAAAATCTTGATTTCGTTCTGTAACAAAGCTTCCTTTCCCGGCCACCGTTTCGATAAATCCATCTCGCTCTAAATCTGCATAAGCACGCTTCGTTGTCATAACGCTAATTTTTAAATCCTTTGCAAGTGCACGAATAGAAGGTAGTGCATCACCGGCCTGTAATTTATTTGCTAATATAGCTTCCTTAAGCTGTAAGGTTATTTGCTCGTAAATGGGCTTATTGCTAGCGTTGCTTAAATGGATATGCACAAATTTTTCACCTCTCATAACTGTATATACACACTATACACAGATGGATGGGTAAATGCAATATTTTCCTACTTTGGGTAGGGGTCACGAATTGCAAAAACTCGGCATATATTGAGGTAACGGTTCAAGGAGGGAGATGAGGCATGTTACTATCAGAGATGGTGGATAAAGAGTTAATTCAAGTTGAAGGTGGCGTACAT
The DNA here is from genome assembly GCF_030209535.1 of Lysinibacillus sp. fls2-241-R2A-57. Lineage (NCBI taxonomy): Bacteria > Bacillati > Bacillota > Bacilli > Caryophanales > Bacillaceae > Lysinibacillus > Lysinibacillus sp. fls2-241-R2A-57. Next base: position 107,538 of record NZ_JARVRU010000002.1, on the reverse strand, counting down.
TTTGGTATACTGGCACATACAGAATGTCTCTTAGATGTGCAAACTGGAAAGATACATGGCTTTGAGATTGTTAAAGATAAGTTGCCATTCCAAAAAAAGAAAGTGAAAGTTAGTGAAATGATCCCTTGGCATGAAATTATACTAATTGGTGAAGATCGGATTTTATTTAATAAAACAACGACGGTACAGTCAGAATTTTTACAGTGAGGTGAGCTTTTGGAAAATGAAAAATGGCTTGTTATCGGTGAAGATCTAAGATTAAAGGAATTAGCTACAATGCTAAGAAGCCCATCGAGAACTGTATTTTATAAAAGAACGTCAGTTTGGAATGAGGAATTAAATAAGCTTGTATTAGAATTCCAACCAAATAGAATTATTCTGCCCATACTTCCGCTGAAAATTGAAGTGGAACAACTGTATGGCATATCACAAGTTAAATTTTATACAGGGCGTTTAACTATGCATTGGAAGCATTTACTTGAGAGAAATAAAACAAATTGCTATTTGCAGCAAGAATCTTTTATTTGGCAAAACGCAAGATTAACAGCGGAGGGATTTATCGCCACGTTTTACGGACTCGAGCAGAAATGTATTTACGGACAAAACTTTACTATCGCAGGGTTTGGGCGCACCGCCAAAATGCTCGCTTCTTTACTCGTCAAGATGGGCGCTAATGTCCATATTGTAGCGCGTTCAGTTGTACAAGTGAGTGAAGCAAAAGCATATGGTTATAAAGCTACGAATTTAGATGATCGCCAATGGTCAATTAGTGATGGAATTTTTATTAATACGATTCCAGCTAAGTGGATTACTGATTCATTTAAAGAACATGTCCCAACTGTACTATATGATTTGGCTTCAGAGCCTGGCTGTTTAGATATAGACGCTGAACAATTACAAACGTATGTGCTATTGCCGTCATTACCCGGGAAATACTTTGCACATGATGCAGCTACAATACTGTGCAAGGCAATAGAGGAGGAAGAAAATTGCTAATAGGGAAACGAATTGGTTTAGGTATTACAGCCTCCCATTGCACGTATGAGGATGTAGTACCTAAAATTCAAAACTTTATAGACGTAGGGGCAACAGTTATCCCAATAATTACACACTCCGTTTTACATGCAGCTACGCGTTTTGGTACTGGGGAGGAGTGGATAGCAAAAATAGAGGAGTTGACTGGAGAAAAGGTTATTTCCTCTATTAAAGAGGCAGAACCATTCGGACCATCCAATCCATTGGATGCGATGGTTATAGCTCCGATGACAGGCAATAGTATTAGTAAATTTGCTAATGCAGCAACAGATAGCCCGGTGTTAATGGCTGCGAAGGCAACATTGCGTAACGGTTCGCCTGTTATCCTAGGCATTTCAACAAATGATGCTCTTGGCTTAAATTCTTTAAATATAATGAAGCTACTAAATGCCAAAAACATTTACTTTATCCCATTTGGGCAGGACTCACCGCATTCAAAGCCAAATTCTTTGATTGCTGATTTTGAACAAATGGTGGCCACTGTTCATGAAGCAATTACTGAGAAAAAGCAATTACAACCGCTGTTGATACAATATTTCAAATAATTCATGGATTACACACAATTTTCAGTATTTTTGTGATACAATAGCACACATTATGGAACTTGTATTCAAGGAGAGATGACAGATGACAAAGCAGTTAACAGTTGCAGTTGTTGGGGCAACAGGAGCAGTAGGAACAAAAATGATGGAGCAGCTTATTAAACGTAATTTTCCGATTGGAGATATTAAGTTTTTAGCTTCTGCTCGTTCAGCAGGAAAATCAATCGAGTTTAGTGATAAGACTTATACAATAGAAGAAGCGACACCTGAAGCTTTTGAGGGCGTCAATGTCGCTTTATTCTCTGCTGGTGGCTCGGTATCTGCCGTACTTGCACCAGAAGCGGCAAAACGCGGTGCAGTAGTGATCGATAATACGAGCCATTTCCGCATGGATCCAGAGGTACCACTAGTTGTACCAGAAGTAAATCGTGGTGATCTTGCTAAGCATAAAGGAATTATTGCGAATCCAAACTGCTCTACCATTCAAATGATGGCTGCACTTGAACCTATTCGTAATGCATTTGGCTTAACAAAAATTATCGTATCGACATACCAAGCTGTTTCAGGTGCAGGTGTTTCTGCCATTCAGGAATTAAAGGCACAAAGTACTAACTGGGATGCAGGTAAGGATGTAGAAGCAAATATTTTACCTTCTGGTAGCGACAAACGTCACTATCCAATCGCTCGTAATGTCATTCCACAAATTGATAAATTTACAGACAATGGCTTTACATACGAGGAAATGAAGATGATTAATGAAACGAAAAAAATCATGAATGCACCAGAGCTAAAAGTTGCTGCAACTTGCGTTCGCGTGCCAGTCGTTTCAGGACATTCTGAGTCTGTTTATATTGAGGTAGAGAAAGAAGCAACGGTACAAGAGATATTTGAAGTATTACGCAGTGCACCAGGTGTGATATTACAAGATGATATCGCAACACAAACTTACCCAATGCCTATCTATGCAGAAGGGGAAGATGCTACTTTTGTAGGACGTATCCGTCAAGATTTAGACAACAAAAAAGGATTCCACCTATGGATCGTTTCCGACAATCTTTTAAAAGGGGCTGCATTGAACTCAATCCAAATTGCAGAAGCATTGCTGGAGGATAACTTACTATAAGAGGGGTGTAAGGATGAATTTAGGGCGAATTGGAACGGCGATGATTACGCCGTTCAAAGAAGATGGCACGATTAATTATCCAGAACTAGAACGTATTATTAATCATTTGATTGATAATGGTACAGATTGTATTGTCGCATGTGGCACAACCTCTGAAAACCCAACTATGTCCACAGAAGAAAAAATTGAAGTTGTACGCTTTACAGTAGAAAAAGTAGCAGGCCGTGTACCCGTAATTGCGGGTACAGGGGATAACGAAACTGCTTACTCTATTGCAATGACGCACAAGGCTGAAGAAAATGGTGCAGATGGTATTATGCTTGTAGCACCATATTACAACAAGCCAAATCAACGCGGTATTTTTGCGCACTTTGAAACAATTGCTAAAGAAACAAGTTTACCTGTCATGCTTTATAATGTGCCAGGACGTACGGGTGTCAATGTTGCCTATGAAACTTCCGTTGCTTTAAGTAAAATTCCTAATATTGCATGGATTAAAGAAGCAAGCGGCAATTTAGTTCAAATGGGCGATATTATTGAAAATGTTGATTTAAATGATAATTTCTTAGTATATAGTGGGGATGATGGTTTAACACTTCCACTATTAGCAATCGGCGGAGCAGGTATTATTTCAGTGGCTGCCCATGTAGTTGGTAATGATATGCAATTAATGATTAAAGCGTTTGAAGAAGGAAATCACGAGCTAGCAGCCAAAATTCACCGAGCATTATTACCACTTGTACGTGCGCTGTTCGCACAACCAAATCCTTCGCCTGTAAAATATGCGATGACCAAATTAGGCTTTGATACAATCAACGTTCGTCTGCCAATGATGGAAATGACGGATGAAGAAAAAGCAAACTTTGACCAAATTTGGGATACGTATCAAGAAAAGGCGAGAGGCTTTAGAAAAATAAGTAGCTTTAGCTAAACTGTAATTGGAGCTAATTCGTATTAGCCTCCCAGACTTTAGACAAACTTGAAATTTAGGTTTGTCTAAAGTCTTTTTTCTTTTTAGGATTAGAAAGGGGAAATCGCTCAGGTACCAGAAGAATCCGCTCGGGTAGGAGTGAAAATCGCTCAGGTACCAGAGGAATCCGCTCGGGTAGGAGTGAAAATCGCTCAGGTACCAGAGGAATCCGCTCGGGTAGGAAGAAAAACCGCTCAGGTAGCCCCGAAAACCGCTCCGGTAGAAAAGAGACCAGCTCAAGTAATATCAAAATCCGTTCTGGTAAATAGGAAAACTGCTCAGGCGCTATACCCAGCCACTATAACCATCAAAGTGGAAGTGATGAACATCCTAGCAATGATAAATCCAGCTTACTTCAATAGTTTTTGCTTATAAAAGACAAATTTAGAGCCTTCACCACGCTATATCCCCACAATCCTTTCCACCTAATGGTAATGCAAAATAGCAATTATTTTCTTTTTCAATCATGAAACGTGTATTTTTGATTTGTGCAAAAGCTTTGCAAACCGTATAATAAATCTTAAGTGGTTGCTGTTCGGGATATTTTTTAGGAGGAAATAAATTGACAAAAAAGAAAAATGAATTAATTCGCATCATTCCACTTGGTGGCGTGGGCGAAATTGGTAAAGCAATGTACGTAGTAGAAATTGACGAAGAGCTATTTGTAGTGGATAGTGGCTTGATGTTCCCTGAAGACGAAATGCTGGGTATTGATATCGTAATTCCAGATATTACGTATTTAGAGGAAAATAAAGATCGTGTAAAAGGGATTTTCTTAACGCATGGTCATGAAGATGCAATTGGCGCCATTGCCTACGTATTACAAAAAGTGAAAGCGCCAGTGTACGGATCAAAATTAACAATTGCACTTGCAAAGGAACATTTAAAGGAATTGCCTGCACCACATCAGGTGAAATTCTTTGAGGTTACGAACCGTAGTCGTATGAATTTTAACTCAACGTATGTGACATTCTTCCATACAACACATAGTATTCCCGATTCGTTAGGGGTAGTGTTCCATACATCTGAAGGAGCAATTGTTCATACAGGTGAGTTTAAATTCGATCAATCCGCGACAGGTAAATTTAAGCCTGATTTAGCAAAAATGGCTCAGCTAGGAGAAGAAGGCGTATTTATGCTGCTATCTGAGTCGAGTGAAGCTGAGCGACCAGGTTATACGACATCTGAGATTGTGATTGAAGAGCAATTATCAAAAACATTCCATTCAGCACCAGGTCGTATTTTAGTTGCTGTTTATGCATCGAATTTTATTCGTATTCAACAAGTATTGACACAAGCTCAAAAGTCGTTCCGTAAAGTAGTTATTGTAGGAAAACCTTTAGAAAAAGCTGTGGATTTAGGTGCAAATCTAGGTTACTTAACAGTAGAAGAAGATACAATCATCCCTATCTCAGAAATGCAAAAGTATCAAGATGATGAGATTATTATTATTGCAACAGGTAATAAAGGCGAGCCACTTGACGCATTAGAAAAAGTTGTCCGCAAACATCACCGAGACATTAAAATTAAGAAAGATGATACAGTATTAATTACTTTTACACCGTCTCCTGGAATGGAAGTACAGATGGCTAATACGATGAACTCCATCGCAAAAGCAGGTGCTGAAATTCTGACATCTAGCAAAAATGTACATGTGTCGGGTCATGGTAGCCAAGAGGATTTAAAGTTAATGCTGAACTTAATGCAACCAAAGTACTTTATCCCTGTGCAAGGGGAGTACCGCATGCTTATTGCTCACTCTAAGCTTGCTCAACAGCTAGGTATGCACAAATCACAAATATTCATCGCCGATAAGGGTGATATTGTAGAATATAAAAATGGTAAAATGCGAATGAGTGGCCGTGTACAAGCTGGTAATGTATTAATAGATGGTATTGGTGTTGGAGATGTAGGCAACATTGTACTACGCGATCGTAAATTATTATCACAGGATGGTATTTTCATTGTTGTAGTAACATTAAACCGTGCTCAAAAGAAAATTGCATCTGGTCCAGAAATTTTATCGCGTGGTTTCGTATATGTACGTGAATCAGAGGAATTAATGGTGGAAGCTTCTGAAATTGCGAAAAACGTTATTGAAAAATACGTGGGTAAAGATACATTTGAATGGACAAACATTAAACAAGAAATTCGAGATACACTAAATACGTATTTATTCCAAAAAACAAAGCGCCGCCCAATGATTATCCCAATCATTATGGAATATTAAAAAATAACTCATCGTTGAATGTTTAGTAAGAAGTGAATAAAAAAGGATTTTCTAGCCGAATGAGAACGGTGGAAAATCCTTTTTTTGGCTCATCACCAAAAGTTGGGGGATTGTATTTTTCGTTACAGATGAGATCTTGGAGCGCAGTAAAGGAACGAAGGATAAAAGCATCCGAAAACATCTGTTGTTGCTGTCGCTTCGCTTTCGCACAGACAAAAACCCTGTTGCTGTTGCTGTCGCTTCGCTTTCGCACAGAAAATATTTGGTGCCCCGACGTCCCCGGGAAAATGCCTAGCCTGAACGGAAATCAACCCCACTTTATGGCGATGAGTCTTTTTTTTGAAATAATCAAGTTCTACATGTTATTATTCGCTACATATATAGAATGGACTGTAAAAGAAGGTGAAATAGATGGCGACTAGTAAAAAACGAAAAATCACTAAAGGAAAAGCGAAAACAGAAAAAAAAGAAATGCATCCGCTTATGTATGAAATTTTAGGACTCATCTTAATTGCAGTAGCGGTTATTATGATTTTTGAATATGGCATGATTGGACGTGTCCTACAAACAATAGCTATGTTTCTTGTTGGAAATCTACATTTTGCTGTGCCATTTATGCTTATATTTGTTGCAGTGTTGCTCATGATTGGGCGAAAGAAAATAAGCATTAAGGATCGTCTAATTGTAGGTATGCTCTTAATCGTTATGAGTTTAACCATTTTTAGTCACGGCATTCTTTTTGAACAATTATCAAAATCTGGAGGTTTATTATCAGATTCTGTTTTACGAGAATCTTGGCGAATTTTAATTGATACTGAGGGTGTCATCCATCGAAGTGATGCTCTTGGAGGCGGTATGATTGGTGCACTGTTATTTAGTGCTCTCCATGTATTATTCGAAGCAACAGGTGCGAAGGTCGTTGCATGGGTTATTTTCTTTATCGGATTAATTTTAGTAACAGGAAAGGCACTTGTTCCATATTTAGCGGAAAAAATGCCCGACCTTTTTGGCAAATGGCAAAAGAAACATCGTGATAACAAAAAAAATATGCCAAAGAAACCTAAAAATCGCCGTTCAAGAGTTGAAAGTACGGATGAAATTGCTGCTGTTGATCAAGCGGATGAGATACAAGAGGAAGAAGAAGTGGTTTCCCATGAACCTATTATCTCTGCCTTTACTCAAAATGTGTCTCACGAACGAGAAGCATTTGCAACTGTTGAAAATGGAGAAATTGTAGATGATGTCCATATTGAAGGTGCAGATGCTGTAGAAAATGCAGATTATCAACTTCCTTCATATAATCTATTACAATTACCGCCACAGCATGACCAAAGCAGCGAATATTCTGTCATACAGGCAAATGCGAAAAAGCTTGAGCAAACGTTGCAAAGCTTTGGTGTAAAGGCCAAAGTAACGCAGGTTCATTTAGGCCCAGCTGTAACGAAATATGAAATATTACCAGATGTAGGCGTGAAAGTAAGTAAAATTGTAAACTTACAGGATGATCTTGCCTTAGCACTTGCCGCGAAGGATATTCGTATGGAAGCGCCTATCCCTGGTAAGTCTGCAATCGGCATTGAAGTACCAAATAGTGAGGTAGCCATTGTCACACTGCGTGAAGTGTTAGAATCGAAAGACGGAGCAAAGCCGGAAGCATTATTGCAAGTCGCATTTGGCCGTGATATTACAGGGCAAGCTGTACTTGCTGAGCTTAATAAAATGCCGCATTTACTTGTTGCAGGTTCAACGGGCAGTGGGAAAAGTGTGTGTATAAATGGTATTATCGTGTCCATACTAATGCGTACGAAACCTCATGAAGTAAAACTGATGATGATTGACCCAAAAATGGTGGAATTAAATGTCTATAACGGCATTCCGCATCTACTGGCACCAGTAGTTACAGATGCACGCAAAGCGTCTCAGGCTCTAAAGAAAGTAGTGTCAGAAATGGAACGTCGCTACGATTTGTTTTCTCATACAGGTACACGTAATATTGAGGGCTATAATAGCCATGTACAAAAGATGAATGAGCAAACCGATGAAAAACATCCGAAATTACCTTATATTGTGGTAATTGTAGATGAGTTAGCGGACTTAATGATGGTTGCATCAAGTGATGTAGAGGATTCTATTACACGTTTAGCACAAATGGCACGTGCTGCAGGGATCCATTTAATAATTGCAACCCAACGACCAAGTGTAGATGTGTTGACAGGTGTTATTAAAGCAAATATTCCTTCACGCATTGCCTTTGCGGTGTCGTCAGCAATTGACTCAAGAACGATTTTAGATATGGGGGGCGCAGAGCGTTTACTCGGTCGAGGAGATATGCTGTTTTTACCTGCTGGTGCATCTAAACCAAAACGGGTGCAAGGTGCCTTTTTATCAGATCAAGAAGTTGAATCGGTCGTTAATTTTGTTATAGAACAGCAAAAGGCACAGTATCAGGAAGAGATGATACCGACCGAAGAAGAAACCATTTTAGAGGAAACGGATGAATTATTTGATGAAGCAGTGCAACTAGTGGTAAGTATGCAGACAGCATCAGTTTCCATGTTGCAGCGACGCTTCCGTATCGGATATTCAAGAGCTGCTCGTATAGTCGATCAAATGGAACAACGCGGTATTGTCGGGCCTTCTGAAGGTAGTAAACCTCGTCAAGTGCTCATTCATCAGTATGATAATTGATACCGAAATAATGACAAATTAGTGGATAATGCTGTATATTTGTCTATTAATTTGAAAAGGTTATGGATAAAGGGTGAATTCTAAAACAGATTTTATTCAAAACTGTTTATTTCATTCTACAAAAATGTTATATTTATGAACGATTAGTAGGAATGTTGTACATCAGATGTCTGATCTCTGATTTTGGTGGTGATATATGTGACTATTAAAGCAGATCATCGTCATCTCTATCTTCAAGTAATTGATCGTTTAAAGTCTGACATTGATACAGGCGTTTTTAAAGAAAATGAAAAACTGCCTTCAGAGTTTGAATTATCGAAATCACTAGGAGTCAGTCGAGCAACACTTAGAGAAGCGCTACGGCTGTTGGAAGAAGAAAATGTCATTGTGCGTCGACATGGGGTGGGTACGTTTGTAAACCCTAAGCCATTGTTTACATCAGGTATCGAGCATTTATCAAGCATTTCTTCTATGATCGAGGCAGTAGGTATGGAACCCGGTTCTCGCTTTTTAAAAGCGACAGAAAACATACCTTCTGAGGAAGATTTAAAACGCTTCCAATGTGATGACGGAGATAAAATACTCACGATTGAACGTGTCAGAACAGCAGATGGTGAACCAGTAGTATACTGCATTGACAGATTACCTGCAAGCTTTCTGCCAACTGACTTTGTAGAAAAAAAAGAAGTTTCACTTTTCTCCGCACTTGAACAATCCGGTAAAATTCATGTTGCCTATGCTGTGACATATATTGATCCAGTTGGGTATCATGAGCAAGCATCACCGATTTTAAATTGCGGTCGTGAAACAGCTCTTTTAGTTTTAAAGCAGTTGCATTACGATGATCATGATCAAGTAGTGCTATATTCAAAAAATTATTTCCGAGCTGATAAATTCAGTTTCCATGTAGTTCGTAAACGGGTGTAGAACATTTCTAAAGATTTTTCCTGCTAATTACAATACCTTTGGGGGGTTAATTAAAATGAAAAAACGTAAATTTGGCTTAGTATTATCATCAGTTTTAGCTGCAAGTGCAATCTTAGGTGCATGTGGTGCGAAAGAAGAAAAACCTGCAAAAGAAAAAGAAAATGCATCATCTAGCGAAAGCAAAAAAGAAGAAGCATTCACAGTAGGAATGGTTACTGACGTAGGTGGCGTTGATGATAAATCATTCAACCAATCAGCTTGGGAAGGTGTTCAAGCTTACGGTAAAGAACATGGCTTAGAAAAAGATAAAGGCTTCGCCTACTTACAATCAAAATCAGATGCAGATTATGAATCGAATTTAAATGCATTATTACGTCGTGACTTTAACTTAATCTACGGTATTGGTTATTTGATGGAAGATGCTATGACTGCAATTGCTGAAGAAAATCCAGATGGCAAATTTGCAATCGTTGATGCTGAAGTAAAAGCAGACAACGTAGTATCTGTAATGTTCAAAGAACAAGAAGGTGCTTTCTTAGCTGGTGTAGCTGCTGCTAAAATGTCTAAATCTGGTAAAGTTGGTTTCGTAGGTGGCGTAGATATTCCAGTTATCAACCGCTTCGAAGCTGGCTTCGTTGAAGGTGCAAAAGCTGTAAATCCAAAGATCGAAATCCAATCAAAATATACTGGTGCATTCGATAAAGCTGACCTTGGTAAAATTACTGCAAACAGCATGTACTCTTCAGGTGTAGATGTTATCTTCCACGCTGCTGGTGCAACTGGTAATGGTGTATTCTCTGAGGCAAAAGAACGTAAGAAAAAAGACCCTAATGCAAATGTATGGGTAATTGGTGTAGACGCTGACCAATACGAAGAAGGTAAAATTGACGATAAAACAAACGTAACTTTAACTTCTATGTTAAAAGGTGTTAACGCAGCAGTTGTAGATATCTCAAATAAATCGAAAAACGGTGAGTTCCCAGGTGGTAAAACGCTTACTTATGGTTTAGCTGAAGACGGAGTGAAACTTGCAGATTCTCGTGGTGCGATTCCAGCGGATGTTCAAGCTGTCATTGACGACTATAAAGAAAAAATTGCTAAGGGTGAAATTAAAGTTCCAGAAAAAGTGAAAAAATAATTCATCTTTTGGTCATCATAAGGGACTTTTAGAAGACCCTTATGATGATTTTTCAATGTATCGTTATATTTTGACTATTTGTAATACTCAATTAGACTATATTTTTATTTACCATAGAGGTAGTAATTTTTCTATGAGTTTATCGCAAGAATAGTAATGATGGTAACAAGTTAATAGAAGAAAGGTTTCTAACGATGACCTTTCCTGTATTAATTTATCTTCATTCAGAAGATATCTACCTCTATTGGTGGGTTAAGATATGAGTGAATTTTTTGTTAATGGGATTATCATAATGCCCACTGAACGAAGATAAAACCTCTGGCTGAAGTCAATGTTGTTCGATGTGAAAAACGTTGAGCTAACAGTGATTATGGCTAGTATTTAGATTAGTAGAGTCGTTTATTTATGTCTCAAAAAAATCTAAATAACATTTCAAAGACTGGACGTATTGTTTATCTGCACTAAAAGTCAAAGCGGCAGATAGTAATACGCACGGCAAGTATTAACTTTATAAAAGTGCCTATTAAGGGAGTGACAAAATTGGAATACGTGATTGAGATGCTAGGAATCCGAAAAGAATTCGGTGGTTTCGTGGCGAATAATAACATCACCCTCCAACTGAAAAAAGGCGAAATTCATGCATTGCTAGGCGAAAATGGTGCAGGTAAATCGACTTTAATGAACGTCCTTTTTGGTTTGTATCAACCAGAGGGTGGCGAAATTCGAGTTCGTGGGAAGGCTGTTAAAATTACAAACCCAAATGTGGCCAATGATTTAGGGATTGGTATGGTCCATCAACACTTTATGTTGGTGGAAAATTTTACAGTAACAGAGAACATTATTTTAGGTTCTGAACCTACAAAAATGGGGATTGTAAATATTAAAGATGCGGCAAAGAAAGTACAAGCACTTTCTGAAAAATATGGACTAGATGTTGATCCACGTGCCAAAATCGAAGATATTACTGTAGGGATGCAACAGCGTGTTGAAATTTTAAAAACACTATACCGCGGTGCAGAGATTTTAATCTTTGACGAACCTACTGCATCTTTAACACCACAGGAAATTACAGAGCTTATACAAATAATGCGCCGCTTAATAGCCGAGGGGAAATCAATTATATTAATTACCCATAAGCTGAAAGAAATTATGGAAGTCTCTGACCGTGTAACGATTATCCGAAAAGGTGAAGGGATTGGAACTGTTACAACTTCTGAAACAAATCCTGACCAATTAGCGGAATTGATGGTAGGTCGTCAAGTCGAATTTAAAACCGAAAAAACGGAAGCAAAACCAACTGAAGAAGTACTTGCGATTGATAACTTGGTCGTTACAGACTACCGTAATATCGATAAAGTAAAAGGTCTAAACTTAAAGGTTCGTAAAGGTGAAATAGTTGGTATTGCTGGTATTGATGGTAACGGGCAATCCGAATTAATCGAAGCTATTACAGGCCTACGTAAAATTAAAAGTGGTAACGTTAAGTTAAATGGCAAAGATATAACAAATATGAAGCCTCGAAAAATTACAGAGGAAGGCGTTGGGCATATCCCACAAGACCGTCATAAGCACGGTTTAGTATTAGATTTCCCAATTGGCCATAATATCGTTCTACAAACATATTACCAGTCTCCAATCGCTAAGGGCTTTGTTATGGACTACAAGAAAGTTTCTGAAAAAGCGCGTCAAATCATTAAAGAATACGATGTCCGTACTGGTAATGGTGAAATGACACCAGCGAGAGCTCTTTCAGGTGGTAACCAACAAAAAGCAATTATCGGTCGTGAAATTGATCGTAATCCAGATTTATTAATTGCGGCATTACCAACGCGTGGTCTTGACGTAGGTGCTATTGAATTTATTCACCATCGTCTAATCGAGCAACGTGATAATGGAAAAGCAGTACTGTTAATTTCATTTGAATTAGATGAGGTCATGAATGTTTCGGACCGTATCGCCGTTCTTTATGACGGTCAAATTGTAGACGAGTTAAATCCAAAAGAAACAACAGAGCAAGAGCTTGGCCTATTAATGGCTGGACAAAGTAAAAAAAATAACATGAATGGTGCGAAGGAGGGGAACGACTAATGTCAAATCGTGTCATTAATATACTCGTTCCTATCATCTCTATCATTATCGGTTTAATTGTTGGGGCTATCGTAATGTTAGTCAGCGGTTATGACCCAGTACAAGGTTATAGCGCCCTTTGGACAGGTATTTTTGGAGATTCATATTCAATTGGGAACACAATCCGTCAAATAACACCGTATATATTGGCAGGTCTTGCAGTAGCATTTGCCTTCCGTACAGGTTTATTCAACATCGGTGTTGAAGGTCAGCTAATTTTAGGTTGGCTAGCAGCAGCTTGGGTAGGATATGCATTTGAATTACCTAAAATTATTCACATACCATTAGCATTACTTGCGGCTGCAGCTGCTGGTGCATTTTGGGCCTTTATTGCAGGTTTCTTAAAAGCGAAATTTAAAGTCCACGAAGTAATTGCGACAATTATGTTAAACTATACTGCACTTTATATTGCGAATGCAGTAATTAAAAAATTGTCTGATGGAAGCTTTAAAACAGAACGAATTCATGAATCAGCTTCTTTACGTTCTCCGTTTTTAAGAGAGCTTACAGACAATTCAAGTCTTCACTATGGGATCATTGTTGCACTGTTAATGGTAGTTGTTATGTGGTTCATATTAGAAAAAACAACACGTGGCTACGAGCTAAAAGCGGTAGGCTTTAACAAACATGCTGCAGAGTATGCTGGTATGAGCGTTAACAAAAACATTATTTTAGCTATGACGATTTCAGGTATGTTCGCCGGTCTTGGTGGTGCGATGGAGGCACTAGGTACTTTCCAAAACGCTTCTATTAAAGCAGGCTTTACTGGAATAGGTTTCGATGGTATCGCCGTTGCCTTACTTGGTGCCAATACGCCACTTGGGGTTGTATTTGGGGCTTCATTATTCGGCTCACTTAAATACGGAGCGCTAAATATGCCGAATGCTGCTGGTATTCCAGAGGAAATCGTATCTATTATTATCGCGTTAATTATTTTCTTCGTAGCATCAGGCTACATTATTCGAGTAGGTTTACAAAAGTTAAGCAAGAAAAAGGAGGGGCAATAACATGAGCTTTTTAGAAATGTTATATTTCATCATCCCTTCTGCAATTCTTTATGCAACACCTTTAATATTTACTGCAATCGGTGGTGTATTCTCTGAACGTTCTGGTGTTGTAAATATCGGACTAGAAGGTTTAATGATTGTTGGGGCATTTGTTGGTATTTATGTCAATTTAGAATATGCTTCAACATTCGGTGCAGCAACAATTTGGGTAGCGATGCTTGCAGCTGTCATTGTTGGAGGAATTTTCTCACTTCTCCATGCTGTTGCTTCGATCTCATTCCGTGCTGATCAAACGGTGTCAGGGGTTGCTATCAATTTACTAGGTTTAGCAGTATCCGTATTCTTGGTGAAAATGATTTATGATAAAGGTCAAACAGATATGATTACCCGATCAATAGACCGTTTTGGTATCCCTTATTTACAAGATATCCCGTTCTTTGGTCCATTATTATTCCGTGATGTCTATAGTACGTCAATTTTAGCTTTTGTAGTAGCTATTGGTGCATGGTTTATCATTTATAAAACACCATTTGGGTTACGTTTACGTGCTGTCGGTGAACATCCAATGGCTGCAGATACGATGGGCGTAAATGTTAATAAAATGCGCTATATTGCTGTTGTTATCTCTGGTGCATTAGGTGGTCTTGGTGGTGCAGTATACGCACAATCAATTACACTTAATTTCTCACATGCAACAATTGCTGGTCAAGGCTTTATGGCGATTGCGGCAATGATTTTTGGTAAATGGCATCCAATTGGTGCTTTAGGTGCGGCATTATTCTTTGGAGTAGCGCAAACGTTAAGTATTGCAGGGAGCGGAATTCCTTATGTTCAAGACATTCCTTCAGTATACCTACAAATTTTACCGTACGTATTAACAATCTTTGCATTAGCAGGATTTATCGGTAAAGCGAATGCACCAAAGGCTAGCGGACAACCTTATATTAAAGGGAAACGCTAAGAACAAAACATATAATCTTCTATCACTAAAGACTGGGCGAAACTGCCCAGTCTTTTTTCCTTGTACATATCTCGAACGTTTGGGAAAATAATGGTTGGAGGTTAATCAAGGGCAAAGGTTTTCATCAAGGCTAAAGTGCTACATCCTCTAGGTCGCTTCGATTCCTCGGGCAAAAGTGGAGGAGCGCTTACTTTTGCTTCGGGCTCTCCGGCGCTTGTTGGATGTAAACGAGCGTTTTAGCGCATTTGTTCCTAGTATGAACTGGTTAATCAACAAAACTAATGTAATTTTACATATTTATATACATACTTTGGATTCTTTTTGCAATTATAGACAATAGACATGTATAGTATGTGTAGTACATTGTTATATTAAGAAAGATAGGAGGGTTCCATATGTTTAAAACAATACCTTTTGCAAAAGGTGTCAATTTGCATATCCGACAAACAACCCAATTTAAAACCGTAAATTTTTCAATAAAATGGAGAAGAGCATTAACGGCTACAAATGCGTCTGAACGCACCGTGTTAACAAATGTATTGCAACACAGTAATGCCAAATTTACGACAACAGCCGCATTCCGTAGCTTTTTAGATGACTTATATGGCACAGTGTTGTATTTTGACACATCTAAGCGTGGCAATGAACATACAGTTCTGATGAATGTAGAAGCTGTTAATGATCATTTCTTGGCAAATACAAGTGTTTTAAATGAAGTACTTGGTTTATTGCACACAGCAATATTTGAACCGAATTTAGAAAACGGTGTATTTAAGGAATCTATTGTGGAACGTGAAAAGAAAACGGTTATTCAGCGTATTGAATCCATTTTTGACGATAAATCTCGTTTTGCACAGCAACGCCTTCAGCAAATTTTACGACCGAATGAACCGGCATCTATTTCTGCTAATGGAACTGTCGAGGACATTCAAAATATTACCTCAACATCATTGTTTGAAGCATATCAATCCATGCTTGCTAACGATAAAATAGACATTTATGTCGCAGGTGATATCAATGAAGAAGAAATAGTAGAGAAGTTGAAAAAAGCGCTACCATTTAATGATCGTACACCTGAAGAAATTCCTGCTGTACTTCCACAACAGCATCCACAAAATGATTATGTACGTGAACAACAAGACATGAAGCAAGGAAAGATGCATATTGGCTTTAGTACACCAGTACGATTTGGTGATCCGGATTTCGCAAAAATGCAAATCTTTAACGGCGTTTTTGGTGGTTATCCTCATGCCAAATTATTTATGAATGTTCGTGAAAAGGAAAGTTTAGCTTACTATGCGTCTAGTTCATATGCATCACATTATGGTTTAGTCTTTGTAGTGTCTGGCATCGAACCAAAGAATGAAGAAAAAGCACTATCGCTTATTAAGGAACAACTTGCTGTTATGCAAGCAGGCGATATTACAAATTTAGAATTAGAGCAAACAAAGGCAATGCTGACGAATCAGCTAAAAGAATCATTGGATTCTGCCCGAGGACAAATAGAAATTTTTGACCAATATAAAGATTTACCTGAGGAATTCGCTGTTGAAGCCTGGGCAAATAAATGGAAAGCTGTTACGAAGGAAGATGTTGTTGATATGGCGAAACAAGTACAGCTAGAAGCGGTCTATTTCTTATGTGGAAAGGAGCAAGCCGCACAATGAAAACAATTGAATTCAAACAATTAGATGAAACTTTGTATTATGAAAAATTAGAGAATGGCTTAGATGTCTATATTTTACCAAAAAAAGGCTTTTCAAAAACATTTGTAACGTTCACAACTAAGTATGGCTCGATTGACCGTACATTTGTGCCAATTGGTAATTCGGAAAGCATTACTGTACCAGATGGCATTGCCCATTTTTTAGAGCATAAAATGTTTGAAAAAGAAGATGGAGATGTCTTCCAAAAGTTTAGTGAATATGGTGCTTCGGCCAATGCCTTTACGTCATTTACACGTACGGCGTATTTATTTTCATCGACAGACAATATTTATAAAAGTACTGAAACATTATTAAATTTTGTCCAAGAGCCTTACTTTACAGAAGCTACAGTCAATAAGGAAAAGGGCATTATTGGGCAGGAAATTACGATGTACGATGATCAGCCAGATTGGCGCCTGTATTTTGGCACAATCGAAAATATGTATCATAATCACCCAGTGAAAATTGATATCGCGGGTACAATAGAGTCGATTGACGGCATTACGGCAGAGCATTTATATACGTGCTACAATACATTTTATCATCCGTCCAATATGTTATTATTTGTCATTGGTGCCGTAGATCCTAATGAAATGATGACGTATATTCGTGACAATCAAAACAAAAAAGAATTCCCTGAACCAACACCAATTCAACGCTTCTTTGATAAGGAGCCGACAGAGGTTGCTGTCAAAGAGCGTGAATTGCATATGGATGTACAAAAGCCAAAGGTCTATGTTGGCTTAAAAGCAAAAGAAACAAATCTTTCTGGTCGTGATATGTTAAAGCATGAGCTGTCTGTTCAAATTGCACTTGAACTTATTTTTGGACGTACATCTAGTTTTTATGAGCGTATTTATGAAGATGGTTTAATTGATGAAACGTATGCCTTTGATTTTACGTTAGAAAATGGTTTTGGCTTTGCTATGATTGGCTCAGATTCTACAGAGCCAGCTGCATTAGAGAAAGCTATTAAGGAAGAATTAGCAAAGTATGATGGAGATGCACAATTTGAAAATGCCGATTTAGAACGAGTGAAACGTAAAAAAATAGGTTTCTTCTTACGTGCACTAAACTCTATTGAATTTATCGCTAACCAATTTACGCGTTATTCGTTTAATGATATGAATTTGTTCGATGTCGTGCCTGTACTAGAAGAACTGACGATCGATGATTTGAAAAAAGCATTTTCTTCGGTTCAAGGCGAGTCTCAACAAACTGTCTTTAAAGTTTTACCTACAGAGAAGGGCGTACAGTGAAAAAGTTTGCCCTCGTGTTAGGTGCATCAGGTGAGATTGGCCGTGCTATTTGTCAGAGTCTGGCAGAAGATGGTTGGTCCATCTACATACATTTTTCAAACAATGAGAAGGCGGCGCAGGCTTTATTCTGCTCCCTTTCAGAAAGCTTCCCTGCACAGGAATTTATGCTTGTACAGGGAAATTTTTCGAAAGTATCTGGGGCGCAATCGCTAGCATCTCAAATTTTTAATGTGCAAGCGATTGTCTTTGCAAATGGTCAGGCACATTATTCTCTACTTGAAGATACAACGGTGGAGGACATGGATGCATTATGGCGAGTTCATGTGCAAAATCCAATGCGTCTAACGGCCTTGCTTTCATCAAAGCTTCGCGCTCATGATGTCAGCTATGTCCTGTTTATCGGTTCCATTTGGGGAGAGGCTGGATCGGCTGGTGAAGCACTTTACGCCACTGTGAAGGGTGCCCAGCATGCTTTTGTAAAGTCATATGCGAAAGAAGCAGCATTGTCACGAATTCGTGTTAATGCTATTGCACCAGGCTTTATTAATACCTCGATGAACAATCATTTAAGTGAAGAGGAGCTTGAATATGTTATAGAGGACATTCCGTTAGGTTTAGTTGGACAAACTACGGATGTTGCTGAAATGGTACGTTTCTATCTTTCGGGAAAAGCAGATTATGTAACGGGACAAATAATTCGATTAAACGGTGGCTGGTACATATAATTTTCTTTTTTGCACATACTACATGTGTAAAGGAGGAGGAACATATGACCATTTTAGAAAACTGGCAAAAATGGACATCGTTTTTAGGACAAAATGTTACGAATGCAGAATCAAGCGGTATGCCAAAGAAATTGATTCAACAGGCTGCTGTACAAATTGGCGAATATTTGGCGACGAATGTCGATCCTAAAAACGAACAAGAGCGAGTGCTGTCGGATTTATGGGGCGTTGCCTCTGAAGATGAAAAAGAAGCATTGGCGAATTGTGTCGTTAAACTTGTACAAAATAAGCATGTGCAGTAAAAAAAGAGGAGAGCTTATCTCCTCTTTTTTCTATATTTTTTGCATGGAAAAGGGAACGTATGTAAGCCTATTTTGAATGCTGCCAAAAAAAATAGTAAGTTTTTAAAAATAACACCGTAATTCCATATATTCTAACTTTCCATTACATAAAAAATCAGCTATGATGGAACTTATAAAGGGTTTTTTACGTTAACTAATAGGAAGGGAACGAGTGTGTTTGAGCGATTGGTACTTTGAATATGAAATTCAGGTGAATCGCCCTGGATTATTAGGAGATATTACTTCACTTTTAGGGATGCTTCGTGTCAATATTATTTCGATAAATGGTGTCGATGAGGATCGACGTGGTATGTTAGTGCATACAGACAATGATGGGGCAATTGAGCGTTTTCGTACAATTGTTTCGACAATGGAACATATTAACGTTACCAAATTTCGACAACCTAAACTCCGTGATCGTTTAGCTCTGAGGCACGGTCATTATATTCCTCGAGATGCAGATGAAAAAAATACTTTCCGTTTTGTACGAGATGAACTTGGTATTTTAGTTGACTTTATGGCTGAACTCTTTAAAAAAGAGGGGCATAAGCTCATTGGAATACGTGGAATGCCTCGTGTTGGGAAAACCGAGTCGATTGTAGCGGCTAGTGTATGTGCCAATAAAAAATGGATTTTTTTATCATCTACAATGATTAAGCAGACTGTCCGCAATAAACTGGCTGGTGATGAATTCAGTGACAATAATATTTTTATATTAGATGGCATTGTAACACGTCGTTCATCTGATGAGCGACATTTGCAACTAGTACGTGAAATGATGAGTATGCCTTCTATTAAGGTTGTCGAGCATCCAGATATGTTTATTCAGCATTCAGAATATAAGATAGAGGATTTTGATTATATCATTGAATTACGTCATCACCCAGATGAAGAAATTACGTATGAGATAATGGAAAAAAACCATATGATGTCCGAATCCGATTCATTTGGAGGATTTAATTTTTAATTTGATATTAAAGTAGGTGTTATGGAGTGGCAGAATTAGGGACTCGACTGAAAGAAGCGAGACTGTCTAAAGGCTACAGCTTAGACGATTTACAAGAAATAACGAAAATTCAAAAACGTTATTTAGTAGGGATTGAAGAGGGCAATTATTCGATTATGCCTGGTTCATTTTATGTACGAGCTTTTATTAAACAATATGCGGACGCTGTTGGTTTGAACGCTGAGGAAATTTTAGAAACCTATAAGAGCGAATTGCCAGGAACAAAAAATGATCAAGTAAGTCAATCGATGACGAATAGCCCAAGTAGAAGAAAAGTTTCAAAGGGCCCTTCCAATAGAATGATGGAGGCAATGCCAAAAATAATCGTTGGTTTATTTATCATTGTCATTATTGTAGCAATTTGGGTGTTATTGCAATCTAAAAATAAAGCAGGGTCAGACGCTGTTGAGGATACACCTCCAGAAATACAGTATGATAAACAAATAAAACCAATCGATAGTGAGAAAGATAAAGAAAAAGAAGATAAAAAAGCTCAAGCAAAAGCTAAACAAGACTCAACAGATTCAGCAGAGAAAAAAACTGATGAAAAACCAACTGAAGAGGTTAAGCAATCGATTTCAGCGGGAGCTATTGAAGCGGATGGGGCTACAACTTCTTATACGTTAACAGGTACAGATACATTTAAAATTCGTATTGAGGTATCAGGTCCTACATTTATCGGTATTCGAAATCAACAACAACAAGAAATCCTAACAGATACACGTGTATATAATGCAGGTGAAGTAGTGGAATTCGACGCAACATCTCAAAACTACGCCCGTATCCGTTTAGGTAATTCAGCACAAGCTAAGGTATATATTAATGACGAACTTTTAACGTATGCACAGCAAATTGTAACGCAAAACATCGTCATCAATTTCAATAAAGAATAGTAGTCATCTAGTGATGACTACTTTCTTTCATCATGAAAGGTGTTAGAAAAATGAACATTCCAAATAAAATTACCATCTCTCGAATCATACTTATTCCGTTCTTTGTCATTGTGATGATGTTTGATTTCAACTGGGGAACAATGTCACTATTCGGTGCAGAGATGCCTGTTCATCATTTTATAGGTGCACTTATTTTTATTTTTGCTTCTACAACTGATTGGGTGGATGGTTATTATGCACGTAAGTATAATCTTGTGACAACATTTGGGAAATTTTTAGACCCACTAGCTGACAAATTGCTAGTTTCAGCAGCTTTTATTTTAATGGTAGAGCTTGATATGGCTCCTGCCTGGCTAATAATCATTATTATTAGCCGTGAGTTTGCGGTAACTGGCCTGCGTTTAATATTGGCGGGTGAAGGAGAAGTTGTTGCGGCGAATCAGCTTGGTAAAATTAAAACATGGACTCAAATTATGGCTATTGCAGCAGCGCTTTTACACAATACAATCTTTACACTGATCGGTATTCCATTTGATGATATTATGCTATATATTGCATTGTTCTTTACACTATGGTCTGGATGGGATTATTTCTATCTAAATCGACGTGTCTTACTTGAGTCTAAATAAGGAAGGTCTTGGGGATGATGAATGCTGAAATTCTTGCAGTTGGCTCAGAGTTATTGCTTGGTCAGATTACGAATACAAATGCGAAATTTATTTCTAATCAGTTGTCCGAGTTGGGGATAAATGTTTATTATCACACTGTTGTAGGGGATAATGCAAAACGTTTAGAAGAGGCTATTTCCGTTGCAGAGACTCGTGCTGATTTAATCATTTTCTCAGGCGGTCTTGGTCCTACAAAGGATGATTTAACAAAGGAAACGATTGCTCGTCATCTTGGCGTTAAGCTCGAATTTGATAATATCGCACTGACATATATTGAGCAATTTTTTGCACAGCGAGGACGTCCAATGACGGACAATAATCGTAAGCAGGCTTTAATACTAGCAGGTAGTGAGGTGCTTGCTAACCATCACGGTATGGCACCTGGCATGATACTAACAAAAGATGAGCGTACTTATATTTTGCTTCCGGGGCCACCTAAAGAGCTGGAGCCGATGTTCCAGTTTGAAGCAAAGCCAAAGCTTAGTGCGATGTTAAATGCTGGAGGGGTTATTGCATCGCACGTTATGCGCTTTTATGGAATTGGCGAAGCAGAACTTGAGGTACGTGTCCAAGATATTTTAGATTCGCAAACAAACCCAACTGTTGCTCCACTTGCTTCTGACGGCGAGGTTACATTGCGTGTAACGGCCAAGGCAGAATCGGAGCAAGAAGCGCAGCAACTCATTGCCGCAAAGGTAGCAGAAATTCAAGCGCTTGTTGGTGACTATCAGTATGGTAGAGATGATGATTCTCTTGCCTCTAAAACAGTAGAAATGTTACTAGATAATAAGTTAACAATTGCCGCGGCAGAAAGTTTAACAGCAGGGTTATTTCAGTCAGAGCTTGCTGAGATACCAGGTGTAGGAGATGCCCTTGTTGGTGGTGTTGTTACGTATACAGAAGAGGCTAAAATTAAGCAGCTTGGTATTTCTAAAGAATTATTAGATACACATGGGATTGTAAGCAGTGAATGTGCAGCGGCCATGGCTAGTACAGTACGTAAAAAATTCGCAACGGATATTGGTATTGGATTAACAGGTGCAGCAGGTCCTACGGCTCATGATCATCAACCAGTAGGGACGGTTTGGATTGGTATTGCGATTGGTAATGAAGAGCCAATTACGTATTTACTTCATTTATCAGGCATGCGCAATACAAATAGACTTCGTACGGTGAAGTTTACATGTCATTATTTAATGCAGCTTTTGGAAGAAAGAGGCTTTAAAAAACGTTAATCAATTTGCTCCGGCATAATATAGGTTCATAGGTTTATCACCAAAAGTTGCGGATGACTTTTGTTAAAACGTCTATTATGAAAATAAGTTGATTGGAGTGGAGGCTGGGCGACTCCTTGGGGATCAGCGTCACAGATGAGACCCTGCAGCGAAGCGAAGCGGCTCATCGGGCGCCCCCAGGAAAGCGCCCAGCCGGAACGGAAATCAACCACAAGTTTTGGTGATGGTCCATAATATAGTTGAAAATAGAAATTTGGGTAGAGAAAAGTTACCCAAATTTTTATTTTGAAGAAAAAACGAATAAATGTTCGCTTTTTTCTTGCGTCTTCTCTTAAAAACAAGTATAGTAGAGATAGAGAAAAACAGTGAACAGTTTTCGAAGGAGGAAAATGAATGAGTGATCGTAAAGCAGCCTTAGAACAGGCGTTAAAACAAATTGAAAAGAACTTTGGTAAAGGTTCTATCATGAAACTTGGCGAAAAGACGGATTTAGAAATTGCTACATCTTCAAGTGGTTCGCTAGCACTTGATGCTGCATTAGGTGTAGGTGGTTATCCGCGTGGACGTATTATTGAAGTATACGGCCCTGAATCATCAGGTAAAACAACGGTTGCGCTTCATGCCATTGCAGAGGTTCAGGCAAATGGTGGACAAGCAGCGTTTATCGATGCTGAGCATGCATTAGATCCAATATATGCACAAAAATTGGGTGTCAATATTGATGAGCTTCTATTATCTCAACCAGATACAGGAGAACAAGCGCTTGAAATCGCAGAGGCATTAGTACGTAGTGGCGCTATCGATATTATCGTTATCGACTCAGTAGCAGCATTAGTTCCGAAAGCGGAAATCGAAGGAGATATGGGTGACTCGCATGTTGGTTTACAAGCGCGTTTAATGTCTCAGGCTTTACGTAAACTTTCAGGTGCTATTAATAAATCAAAAACGATTGCTATTTTCATTAACCAGATTCGTGAAAAGATCGGTGTTATGTTCGGAAACCCAGAAACAACGCCTGGTGGTCGTGCACTTAAATTCTATAGCTCCGTTCGCTTAGAAGTTCGTCGTGCAGAAGCCATTAAACAAGGCAATGACATTATGGGTAATCGTACTAAAATTAAAATTGTGAAAAACAAAGTAGCGCCACCATTCCGTACAGCTGAAGTTGATATTATGTATGGTGAAGGAATTTCAAAAGAGGGCGAAACAGTCGATTTAGGTGTTGAACTAGACATCGTTCAAAAAAGCGGTTCTTGGTATGCTTACGGTGATGAGCGCCTAGGCCAAGGTCGTGAAAATGCCAAACAGTATTTAAAAGAAAATCCAGCAGTCCTTGACGACATCGCAAATAAAATCCGTGCCTCTTACGGTATTGCTTCTTCTTCGTATACTATTGCTGCGCACGATGAAGAGGAAGAAATGGATGAAGAATTACAACTTCTACTTGAAGACGAAAAATAATTTAAGCCAACATTCATCTCACACCTCTAGAGTGGGAGACTTCTTCTGAAATAAGTTAAAATACATTGTTCCCACTCTTTAGAGTGAGAGCAATGTATTTTTTTAATATTTACCCATACTAGAGAAATATGGGATCATCACCAAAAGTTGTGGATAACATTTTTTTAAATATATGCCCTGTATATTAGTTGATCTTCGTTACGGCTAGGCAACTCCTTGGAGATTAGCGTCTCATCGGAAGCCCCAGGAAGCTCTGCTCTGCGCGAAAGCGAAGCGACAGCGGCAAATGTTTTCTGTGCGAAAGCGAAGCGACAGCAATCAAAGCCCCCAGTCGGAACGGAAATCAACCACACGTTATGATGATTCAATTTGATGTAAAACCAGGGAAATGTTAGGGAACTGATTCTCTTAATGGATATGACTTACTTTTTTTCTATGGAAGGGCGAACAGATGCCCGACTATCCTTGACAGAGCTTGTGGCTAGCTATACAATTAAATATGTATAATTTCTGAATTATGACTTTAAATAGGCAATACAATGTATGCGCCTACTGAAACTGTATTACCTAAATAGCAAGAGGAGGTGTTCATATGGATGGAATTACTATCATCTCCGCTTTGCTTGGAATCATCGTTGGTGCCGCTGTTAGCTATATCTACATGAAAAAAGTGAATGACTCAAAAATCACTGGTGCTAAACATGTCGCTGAAACAATCGTTGAAGAAGGAAAACGAGAAGCGGAGGCATTGAAGAAAGAAGCACTACTTGAAGCCAAAGATGAAACTCACAAATTTCGCACTGAAGCCGAAAATGACATTCGTGAACGTCGTTTAGAACTTCAAAAACAAGAGAACCGTTTATTGCAAAGAGAAGAGAATCTTGATCGCAAGGATGATGCTCTAAATAAGAGAGAAGCAGGCTTAGAGCGAAAAGAACAG
Organism: Lysinibacillus sp. fls2-241-R2A-57; assembly: GCF_030209535.1. Classification (NCBI taxonomy): domain Bacteria; kingdom Bacillati; phylum Bacillota; class Bacilli; order Caryophanales; family Bacillaceae; genus Lysinibacillus; species Lysinibacillus sp. fls2-241-R2A-57. The sequence continues at coordinate 82,556 of NZ_JARVRU010000002.1, read as the reverse complement.
GCTCTAGCCGAAAGACAACAGCATATTGAACAGATGGAAAGCAAAGTGGACGAGCTCGTTGCCGCGCAAAAAACAGAGCTAGAACGAATTTCTGCTTTAACTAGAGATGAAGCAAAAGCTATTATCTTAGGAGAAGTAGAAAAAGAGCTAGCAACTGATATTGCTGTGATGACGAAGGAAGCTGAGACACGTGCGAAGGAAGAATCAGATAAAAAAGCACGTGAAATTTTATCACTGGCACTGCAGCGTTTTGCAGCAGACCACGTTGCAGAAACAACAGTATCTGTCGTGAACTTGCCAAATGATGAAATGAAAGGTCGTATTATTGGTCGTGAAGGTCGAAATATCCGAACTTTGGAAACGTTAACAGGTATAGATTTAATTATTGATGATACTCCAGAGGCGGTTATTTTATCAGGCTTTGATCCGATTCGTCGTGAAACGGCTCGACTTGCACTTGAAAAACTTGTACAGGATGGCCGCATTCACCCTGCTCGAATTGAGGAAATGGTGGAGAAAGCTCGTCGTGAAGTGGATGAGCAAATCCGCGAAACAGGTGAGCAAACAACATTTGAAATTGGCATTCATAACTTACATCCAGATTTAATGAAGATTTTAGGCCGCATGAAATATCGTACAAGTTATGGACAAAACGTCCTAAAACATTCAATTGAAGTCGCATATTTAGCAGGCTTGCTCGCTGCTGAACTTGGTGAAGATGTAGCATTAGCTCGTCGTGCTGGCTTATTACATGATATTGGTAAGGCAATCGACCATGAAGTTGAAGGTAGCCACGTCGAAATCGGTGTGGAGTTAGCAACAAAATACAAAGAACATCCAGTCGTTATAAATAGTATTGCTTCTCACCACGGTGATACAGAAGCAACATCTGTTATCGCAGTTTTAGTAGCTGCTGCAGATGCATTATCAGCAGCTCGTCCAGGTGCTCGAAGTGAGACACTTGAAAACTATATCCGCAGACTTGAAAAGTTAGAAGAAATTTCTGAAAGCTATGATGGTGTAGAAAAATCCTTTGCGATTCAGGCGGGTCGTGAAATTCGTATTATTGTACAACCTGAAAAAATTGATGACTTAGCTTCACATCGCTTAGCGCGAGATATCCGTAAGCGTATCGAAGAAGAACTTGATTACCCAGGTCATATAAAAGTAACTGTCATTCGTGAAACACGTGCAGTGGAGTATGCGAAATAATGTTGAAAGTTAGAGGTTTCTCTAGATGAAAATCTAGGGAAGCCTCTTTTTTATTGTTTTTATCATAAAAGAACTGAAGTGATGGATTAGCAGCGAAAAGGGCAGGAAGAAGAGCTGGAGTGATGGAAGGCATCCAAAGTGACGGATAGAAAAGGCGAAGCGAAGGAAAGAAGGGCCGAAGCGACGGATAGAAAGGGCGGAGAGCCGGAAAGAAGAGCCAGAGCGACGGATAGAAAGGGCAGAGCGACGAATAAAAGCAGAAGCGACGGATAGAAAGGACAGAGAGCCGGAAAGCAGTCAAAGCGACGGATAGAAAAGGTGAAGCGACGGATAGAAGGGCTGAAGCGACGGATAGAAAGGACAGAGCGACGGAAAGAAGAGCCAAAGCGACGAATAGAAAGGGCGGAGCGACGGAAAGCAGTCAAAGTGACGGATAGCCAAGGCGAAGCGAAGGATAGAAGAGCCAAAGCGACGGATAGAAAGGGCAGAGCGACGGAAAGCATCCAAAGCGACGGATAGAAAAGGCGAAGCGAAGGATAGAAGGGCCGAAGCGACGGATAGAAAGGACAGAGCGACGGAAAGCATCCAAAGCGACGGATAGAAATGTCGAAGCGAAGGATAGAAGAGCCAAAGCGACGGAAAGAAGAGCCGGAACGACGGAAAGCATCCAAAGCGACAGATAGAACAGTCCAAAGCACTGATTGAATGTTAACATCTGATAAATATCTAGAAAAAAACACTATACTAGTCATTTTTAACAAGTATTTTTCATAAAAGAAAAGAAGGCTAATTAGATAATCAGTCATTAAAAAAGAAAGTTGTGATATAGATGATTGATATACATGCTCATTTATTATTCGGTGTTGATGATGGGCCAAAAAATATGGAGGAATCATTAAAGATGCTGCAGCAAGCATCAAGTGAAGGGATAACAGAAATAATTTGTACGTCCCATGCGATGCATCCACAATATCATGTAAATTATTCACTTGTAGAGGAGCAAACAATATATTTACGACAAGTGTTAGAGGAACAGCAGATTCCAATCATACTTCATACAGGGCATGAAGTGCGTTTACACGAAGAACTACATACATTGGTGATGCAAAAGCAACTTCACACATTGGCAAATTCTAACTATATCCTTTTGGAATTACCATCTAGCACGATCCCTGCGTATACGAGAAGAATGATTATACTGTTGAAGGCAGCGGGTTATACGCCAATCCTTGCGCATCCTGAACGGAACTATGCGATTAGAGAAAAACCGACGCGACTTGAAATATTGATTCAAGAAGGTGCATTGACACAAATAACGGCAGGAAGTTTAACAGGTCTTTATGGTAAAGAGGTACAGCGTTTATCGTTAGCGTTAGTGAGAGCGAATTATATTCATACATTTGGATCCGACACGCATAATGTAACATCGAGGCCATTTTTTTATAACAAAGCACTCAATTACCTTGAAAAGCAGAAGGAGCTAGATGCTGTTGATCAACTCTTAAAGAATAATGCAAATGTCATTGCAAACAAGCCGATACTTCCGCTTGAATTGGACAAAATCTACATTAAGAAATGGTGGAGTTTTTAACTTCTTTTAGCAAATATTCTTTGTAGTGAAAGTGAAACGTCAGCTACAGAAGTCTCCTACCTCTATAGGTGGTGAGATGAATACGAATTTAAGTTGCTTTTCAGCGGGTGTCCAAACACCCTCTGAAAGAAGTTAAAGCCTCCGGCGGATGTCACGGAATCGGAGAGGAGTGCTTAGGGGATGTTAGCCTAAAATCATCGCATCCATGCGATAACGGCTAACTGACCCGCGTCGTGCAGGCCTAAGCACAAAGCCGATTCCGGACGCAATTATGCCGAGGCATAATTGATCAATCTAACTAGAATTGAGCGTGATTCCCAGATGAAAATGTGTTACACGCTACTGTTTAGCGCCCTTATATTTATGAGCTTAATGCAACCTGTTGAAGGGATTTATCATAAATTAACATTGTTGATTAGCCTAGTAATAATCCTGCTATCCTTTCTAATGCATAAAAAAATAATCATCCAAAATGTACAGGCTAGCTTATTTTTTAGTTTATATACTTTTTTTTGTGTCATTTCTGCAGGGGTCAACCAGGATATAGGGCTATTAAAAAATTGCCTTCAGTTATTTTGCATTTTTTTAGCTGTAGCGATTTTCTTTAATGATATCGTGAGAAAGCATGTTAAAGAAATTGTCCTTAATGGTGTTTTATTAGCTTATATACCATTTCTTATTTTATGTTTTCGAGAAAATCATTTTATGTATGGTGCTTTTGCAGGAGTATTTGAAAATCCAAACACATTAGGATTTTCTATGATAGGTTTGACGATTGTGATACTGATGAAGCTATATGAAATCATAATTGCCATGTTAGAGGGACATCGACAGCTGAAATTGACCATTTGTTTAGGGGTCTATACAATTTTTTATTTATTTGCTTTGTATGTCATTATGCTGTCAAATGCGCGTACATCATTATTAACAATTGCCGTTGTGACAGCAGCGATGATTGTCTTAGTAGTAAAAAGGATGAAAAAAAGATTTTTGCCATTACTAAAATTTATTTTTTTATTAATAGCAGCTTGTTTATTACTAGTGATAGCTATTTATGAAGTTGACATGATGCAGAAGGCCTTTCAAAGTATTCTTTTAAAAATGGAGAAAAAATCTACAAATATTACAGATGGTCGTCTTGATATTTGGAAATATGTATTTGAGCAATTTAGTTTTTGGGGACATGGTGCTGAATCACTATGGGCAATAGGAGTTTCTCATGCGCACAATACATTTGTCAATATATTGCAGGAGGCGGGTTTACTACCACTAGTATGTTATGCTGTCTTTCTTTTATCGATTGCGAAAGATCATAGCCAAATGGACAAACAACTAGTAGTATTTACAGTTTTCGTCATTGTCGCTGCACTTGGTGTATCTACATTTGAAATTCTCTATTTTAATGTGCTTCATATACTTGTCTTCGTAGTAAGTGGATTTGATAGAAATAAAAACATGACATCGTAGTTATTGCAAAATATTTGCCGAATAACTGTAGGACTTGCTTAATATACTTAATTAATATTACAATTATCTGCATTTGTAGGAGGGAATCTATTTTTGTGAATGAAGAAATTACGGTGCAAAGTATAATAAAAACATTGCAAAAACGCTGGTTCTTTATCCTAGTGCTTACAATGTTGTCGGTTGGTATTGCCGCCATGTTAAGCTTTTTTGTTTTAACACCTATATATGAAGCGGAAACACAAATATTAGTGAATCAAAAAAGCTATGATAATCAGCAATTAGTAGGGGCACAAAATGTTGATACGGATCTTCGGCTAATTAATACGTACAATGTCATTATTAAAAGCCCCGCTATTTTAACGAAGGTGGTTGATAAGCTGTCGCTAACGACCACACCGGAACAATTAATGAATCAAATAGACGTCTCTAGTGCAAGTAATTCTCAAGTAGTAAATATTCGTGTACAAGATGAGAATGAGTCTAGGGCAGTAGAAATTGCCAATACAGTTGCCGAAATTTTTAAAGAAGAAATTCCCGTGCTCATGCATGTGGACAATATTAATATTTTGTCTGTTGCGAAATCTAGTGAAAATGCAGCACCTGTTAAACCAAATAAAATTTTTAATTTACTAATAGCCGCTATCGTTGGTTTCGCTCTTGCCCTTTTGCTTGCCTATATGATGGAAACATTTGATAAGACAATCAAAACTGAACGTGATATCGAAGAAATTTTATCACTTCCGGTTATCGGGGTGGTCAGTAATATAGAGCCGCAAACAGGAAAAAAGTCTAAGTCTAGGGGGAACCCATAATGTTTTCAATGCGAAGGAAAAAGAAGAACAAATCACTGATGGCCCGCAAGCTAGTTACTGTTTCTGATGCTAAATCAATTCCATCTGAGCAGTTTCGAACGATTCGCACAAATATTAAATTTGCACAACCAAATCAAGATGTGAAAACTATTTTAGTAACCTCCTCCATTCCTGGTGAAGGAAAGTCTACTAACACAGCGAATATCGGTGTCGTTTTTTCACAAGAGGGGAAGAAGGTATTAATTGTCGATGCTGACATGCGTAAGCCGACTCTCCACCATACATTTCATCTCGCAAATAGTGTGGGCCTCTCCTCTATATTATCTAGGCAGGAAAAATTTCTAGATGTTATCCAAAAAACGTTTGTAGAAGGAGTGGATATTGTTGCAAGTGGAACAATTCCACCAAACCCAACAGAGCTACTGGCATCTGAAACGATGATATCTTTTATGGCGATTGCCAAAGAAAAATACGATATCGTTATTTTCGACGCCCCGCCTTTATTATATGTATCTGATGCACAAATTTTATCCAATAAATGTGATGGCACAATATTAATAGTCAATTCAGGTACTGTTGGGAAAGCTGCGGTATTAAAATCAAAGTCCATATTAACGATTTCTCAAGCCAATATTTTAGGGATTGTCTTGAATAATTTTAAAATGAAGTGCAATAAGTACTATCAATATTATGGAATAGAGTAAGGGTGACATAAAAATCTATGAAGAAGATTTTGCATATTATTCCTACTACAGATTTTGGCGGAATTACAACGATGATATTAGACATTTGGGCTAATACAAATAAGTCAGTGTACCACTTTGATTTTGTAGTGTTCAACAAGGGAAGATATCATGACACTTTTATAGAACATGGTTCCAAATTGTTTTATCAAAAATATATTACGAAGCAGGGTCCTCTTGCCTATATGATGAAAATATACAAAATAATTAAAGACAATGGATATGATGCAGTGCATGATCATACGGGTTATCGCGCTATTTTTACATTGTTAGCAGCACGATTGGCTGGCGTCAAATGTAGAGTGTTACACAGTCATACAAATGTTGCGGAAGAATGGAGTAATAAATATCTTTTATCTTTCCTAAAAAAAATAAGTGTGATGAATGCGACTAAGCTCGTTGCATGTAGTACACAGGCAGGAGAATTTTGCTTTGGTGAGAAATCCTTTGACATTTTATTTAACCCAATGGATATCAATAAAATAAAATATCTCTCACAGGCAGAAAAGAAATTATTAAAAAAAGAATTAGGAATTAGTGAAAATGATTTAGTTTTAGGACATATTGGACGTTTTGTTCCTGTGAAGAATCAGCAGTTTTTATTGAAACTTGCCACGAGATTAAAGCAAAAACATATTAATTTTAAATTGATTTTTATTGGAGAGGGTCCTTTAGAGGAAGAAATTCGTCTGTTGGTCGAGCGCAATCAATTACAGGAATCTGTAAGACTGTTAGGGCAACGTGCTGATATTATCAATCTTCTTCAGTTGTTCGATAAATTTATTTTACCATCTAAATATGAGGGATTTGGAATTGTCCTATTAGAAGCACAAGTATGTGGCACGCCATCAATTGTTTCTGCAACTGTACCAAGAGATGTAGATCTTAATATTGGCCTAATCCAGTATTTGGATATAAATGGAAATATTGAAGATTGGCTACAAGAAATCAACAGAAAGAATGAACCGATTGAACTGAATAGCATCGTGCATGGAATCGAAAACAAAGGATTGGATGCAGAAGATATTGCAAAAAAAATGTGTTCTTACTATATATAAACCGAAGCGACGAATACTCAAGTAACCTAAACCTCTGCTCAGGTAGTGGGCTCAACCGCTCGGGTAACCGGAGGAACTGCTCAGGTAGTGGGCTCAACCGCTCGGGTAACTGGAGGAACTGATCGGGTAGTGGGCTCAATCGCTCGGGTAACCGGAGAAACTGCTCAGGTAGGGGACTCAATCTCTCGGGTAACCGGAAGAGCAGCTCGGGTAAGCAGAGGACCTACTAGGCTAGAAGACTCAACCGCTCTTATAAGAGATTCAAAGAATTCGTTCAGGTAAAAGCACCACCCCTTTAGGCCCTAATGTAAGCAAATATAATCTAAACTCATGATTAAAAAGAGGATGATCGTATACAAAAAAAGATTAAAGTTACTCATATCATAACTGCGATTGGCTTTGGAGGAGCGGAAACTATGCTTTATCGATTATTACAATCTGTTGACAGAGATTTGTATGAGGTAGATGTTATTTGTTTGACGGAAATGGATGTGTATGGCGAGTTAATTCAACAGCAATTAAATATGAATGTTTATATTTGTGATTTGAGATCTAATTTCCTACGCTCATTACTGAAGTGTTTTAAAATATGTAAAAATAGCGATATTATCCAAACGTGGATGTACCATTCAAACTTATTGGGTTATCTGATTTCAAGAGTTTGGAGAAAAAAGTTAATTTGGGGGATTCACCATAGCAATTTAGATAAAAAGGAAAATAAATGGACAACGATTTTAATTGCAAAGCTTTGTGCGAGATTATCTAAAAAGGTGGATATGATTATTTCCTGTGGTCCAAAAGTAAAAGAGATTCATGAAGAAATTGGCTACGACAGTCATCAACATAAGGTCATCGTCAATGGTATAAATACGGAACTGTTTAAGCCTAGTATCAAGAGGCAATATTATTTCGAGCATTTTGATGTAGAGAATCGACATATTTTATTACATGTTGGCAGATGGGACCCTTTGAAGGATTATAAAAATTTAATTGCTAGTTTACAGATGTTAAGGCTTGAAAGACAGGATTTTTATATGTTTTTAGTAGGGCTTGAAATAGATGAGAATAATAGTGAGTTACTGCAAATGATAAAGGATGCCCATTTAGAGGAAGTCATTTTTTTATTAGGCGGTAGAGATGATATATCACCGTTAATGTCGGCTGCTGATCTGTTTGTTTTATCTTCCTCAGGTGAGGGGTTACCAAATGTATTAGTGGAGGCATTAGCGAGTGGAACGTGCTGTATCACGACAGATGTTGGTGATTGTAAATATTTAGTGGGAGAATTCGGTGAGACAGTCACTGCAAAGGATGCTAATGCGTTATCTCAAGCAATGAATAAAGCATTAAATTATAGTTCAAAGCAATATGCTGAAAAGGCAAGGCTTGGTAGAGAGCACGTACTAGCTAATTTCAATATTAAACAGGTAATAGAGCAATATCAGTCTTTGTATCCAATGGTGTTGCCTAAAAATATTTATGAAAGAAATTAAAATTGCAGCAGTTCTTTCATATATAACAATCGGTTGTACGATTATTTCTTCCATAATATTTACACCGATAATCATCTCGAAACTTGGTCAAGAAGAGTACGGTTTATATTCACTTATGATTGTACTTGTTGGTTATCTTTCCATTTTAGATCTAGGGTTAGGTAACGCCATTGTGCGCTATATTTCTAGAAACAGAGCGACGGATGATAAAGCGTTAGAAGCGTCGTTAAATGGTTTTTTTCTAAAATTATTTATAGGCATTGGCTTCATTACATTATTTATTGGCTTTCTTTTATTTTCACAAGTGGACGTTATTTTTGGAAAAAGCCTGACTGTTGAGCAGCTAGATAAAGCCAAGATAATGGGCTATATTATGACAATAAGCTTGGCTGCGCAATTTCCACTAAGCGTATTTTCCTCCATATTACAAGCTTATGAAAAATTTATTTTTATTAAATTAACAGCATTACTACAGGTCATCATACAGCCTCTAACGATGTTGTTTTTTCTTTTACAGGGTACAAATGCTGTTACATTGATTTATATTGTAGCCATCTACAATGCGCTTTTTTTACTAATTGATGCGATATTCTGTCTGAAAGTATTAGCTATTAAATTTACGTTTAAAATGAATAATCGAGCATTTATAAAGGAAATCTTTGTCTATGCCATTTTTATTTTTATTACGGTTATTGTCGATAAAATTTATTGGCAAACGGATCAAATTCTTTTAGGTATATTAAAAGGAACTGAAGATGTGGCGATTTATGCAGTTGCTATACAAATTGTCTTAATTTTTATGTCACTGGCTTTGGCGATTAGCGGTTTATTTTTGCCTCGAATCTCTATTTTAGTGACACAAGAAGATGGGTTAGTGCACATTAATAAATTATTTATAAAAGTAGGATCCATGCAGTTTTTAGTAGTTGGCTATATTTTGGGAGGCTTTTTTCTTTTTGGAAAAGAATTTTTAACGCTATGGTTAGGAAAAGATTTTATAGCCGTTTATTATATTGTGTTAATTATTATGATGCCTTTCATAATTGATCTCATACAAAATCTTGGATTAAGTGTGTTAAAGGCAAAAAATTTGTTTAAATTTAGAACGATTCTATTAATATGTGTAGCGGTAGGAAATATTTTCATTTCGATTCCTGCAATTTATTATTATGGAAAAATTGGTACAGCGATTGTCACAGCGTGTTCCTTGTTTATTGGGAATGTAGTAATCATGAATATTTATTATCATAAGAAAATAAAATTAGATATTTATAGCTTTTGGAAGGCGATAGGAAGATTAGCTATTCCCTTTGGACTTTCCATCAGTCTTATAAAGCTTTTGTGGCTAGTGACAAATCCGACAATTACTTGGTTTTCAATCGTTCTATATATTTTTTTCTATAGTGTAATTGTAGGCGTTAGCCTTTTATGTATAGGCTTGAAAAAAGAAACGAGAAAAAGGTGGCTTGAGCAGCTAAAAGTCACTACTTTAAATAAGGGAGGTGCAAAATTTTGGAACCCCAAATCTTAGTAAGTGTCATCCTTCCTGTTTATAATGCAGAAAAATATTTAGAGAAATGTTTAACTAGCATATGTCACCAAACGTTAAAAAACATTGAAATTATTGCTATTAATGATGGTAGTTGTGATCAATCAATGATGATTTTACAAAAATTTGCTAAAGCAGATGCACGAATCACTGTTTTTGATATACCAAATGGAGGTGTAAGTAAAGCACGGAATTTAGGCATTGCGCATGCAAATGGTCAATATGTAACCTTTGTTGATGCAGATGATTGGATTGAGTTAACAATGCTCCAAGAATTGTATCTTGCTTGTAGATTAACGGGATCGAATATTGCAAAGTGTGATTTATATTGGCAGGAGAAGACTGGTAGTAGGCAATTGAGTTATTCATCTCAGGCTTATTGTACTTATAGTGCAGTAGAATGTTTAAATCAGTTATTTTCTGAAATAGGAGAAAGACATTTTGGCTTTGCTAGCTGTAAATTATATTTAAAATCTTTTCTAGATAAATATGCTTTACGATTTGATGAAGATATGAGTTTTGCAGAGGATACAGTTTTTATGACGAGAGCTGTCATAAAAAATCAAGCCATTTGTTATGTTCCGAAGCAGTTATATTACTATAATGTCGGAAACGAAAACTCATTAACGAGAGGGTCAATTGTTAATTTACGTCAGAAGTATGATGTATTATATGAAAGATTGAAAAAAGAGCTGGAAATTGGCAAAGTGTATAATGAAGTGAAGAATAGCTTTTTAAATTATCAGTTTGAAGGTTTACTTGTGATTGTGCATCAAATACAGACAAATAGAGTTAGACGAGATATTAAAGTAGAGATACAATCATTTCTAAAAAAGTATCCGGATCTATTAAAAGTCAAGCTTATTAATAGAGATGTGAAGCAATTACTTTTTTTTAGGTTAGTAAAGATGAATTGGCTAAATTTATCCTCTACAATTATTTATGTTAATTTGAAAAAGAATAAAATAATATAGAGATCTGCAAAATAATTAGTGATTTATATTTTTTTTGCTTAATACACTTACTGAGGTTACAATTAATGATGTTATTTATATTTATTTATCTTCAATGAAAGCATAGTAATTGCCATTTTAGGTGTGTGTAATGAAGAGTAAGCCTCTCAATGTCATTAGCAAGAAATCAAAATGACTGTAAGGCGTAATGGATAGAAAGAGTGGTATTGTAAAAATGAAAGTTTTATTTATAGGTGATATTGTAGGTTCAATAGGGCGAGATGCTGTGGAAAAATATTTGCCCCGCTTAAAGAAAAAATACAATTTAGATGTTGTCATTGCAAATGGTGAAAACGCAGCAGCAGGTCGTGGAATTACCCGAAATATTTATAATGATCTATTACAAATGGGTGTAGATGTTATTACGATGGGTAACCATACTTGGGATAATAAAGACATTTTTGATTTTATAGATGATGCAGATTATTTAATACGCCCGGCAAACTTTTCAAATGAGGCACCAGGTAAAGGAATGGTGCAAATTTCAAAAAACGGTGTAACATTATCTGTTATTAATTTGCATGGTCGAGTATTTTTACCGCCTCATGAGGATCCATTTGCGATGGCAGAGAAATTGATCGAAGAAGCACATAAAACGTCACCTCTAGTATTCGTGGATTTTCATGCCGAAGCGACAAGTGAAAAAATTGCACTCGGATGGCATTTAGATGGAAAGGCATCAGCGGTCGTTGGTACACATACACATGTGCAAACAGCCGATGCACGTATTTATCCAAATGGAACAGCCTATATTACGGACGTTGGTATGACAGGTCCATACGATGAAATTTTAGGGATGACGAAGGAAAGTGTCATTTATAAATTCCAAACAAATATGCCATCGCGTTTTGAAGTCCCGAAAAAAGGACGCGAAGTGTTAAGTGGTTTCTTTGTAGAGATTGATGATAAAACAGGAAAAGCTCTACATTGTGAGCGAATTTATATAAATGAAGATTATCCGTTTCAAGGATAAGGCGAGTGAGAAACTATTGTGTATTAAAAAATACACAGTAGTTTTTTTATGTTTAAAAATTGTTATGTCGATGAAAATAAACCATTATATTAAATAAAGTATGGCTCTTCCACAAAACGAGGGTTGATTTCCGTTCCGGCTGGGCGCTTTGTTGCTGACGCTTCGCTCTCGCAGATAAAACATTTGCCGCTGTCGCTACGCTTTCGCACAGAAAACATCCGCTTCGCTGCAGGGTCTCATCTGTGACGCTAATCCCCAAGGAGTCGCCCAGGCCTCCACTACAATCAACTTCTTCACTTAGTATGTATTTTCTGGCGTGTTACTCTAATTTATAGTGAAAAAGAAAAGCTTCAACAAGATGCGTTTTCGTGCGAAAGTGAAGCGACACAGGTATACAATCGACTTAATTGTTAGTAGTCTTTATTCTCATGTGTAACCATTGCGTTCGCTTTTGAAATACTAAAATTTTTAAAAATTCTACACTATTGTTGATTGGAGTGGAAGGGCGGAGCGGAGGAAGCGGCTCGGCGCTCGCCCACAGGAAAGCGAGTAGCCTGGAACGGAAATCACCCTCTCGTTTTGATAAGCTCCACTATTTTTAATATGGTATCATTATTTCATTGATCCAGTAGTTTCTGCATAAATTTTCAGTCTTTTTCGATTGTTTCGATATATAAGAAATGAAAATAGTCTATTTTCTTCTTCCCGAGCATAAAATGACCTATCGACAATAACTTGAGTCCAAAAAAGAGGGACATGAGTTGTTGAGCGTAAACACTATTCGCGAAACGGGGAGGAATAATTGTGGATTCATTAAAAGTATCATCACGCTCTAATCCAAATTCAGTTGCAGGTGCATTAGTCGCGGTAATCAGAGAAAAAGGGCAAGCAGAAATGCAAGCAGTTGGGGCAGGTGCACTTAACCAAGCCGTGAAAGCAGTGGCCATTGCCCGCGGATTTGTAGCGCCAAGTGGCACAGATTTAATTTGCGCACCAGCGTTTGCCGATATTTTAATTGCTGGTGAGGAACGTACAGCCTTAAAGCTTCTTGTAGAAAAGCGTACTCGATAAAAAAGTTATGAAGTAAAATGCCTTGCACATAATAAGCTGCAAGGCATTTTTTCGTTTTGCATAGTAATTAAAAATATGGTTGCATAGTTCAGAAAATTTTGTTCATGCTTTACATATTTACATGTTAAATAACACTTGAAATCAGCAAGTTAATTTTAATTGATTTGAAAATTACAACTTTTTGAACAGGATTTTCAGTCAAAGGTCTGAATTTCATTTAAATCGTGGAATAACAATAGTGCAGACCGTTTCTTCATGTTAAACTTATGAAGGAAAAATAAATAGTACACATTGGATTTAAGGAGTTGTTGACATGTTACATCAGCTTTCATGGAAAGTCGGTGGGCAACAGGGTGAAGGGATTGAGAGTACAGGCGAAATTTTCTCAATGGCAATGAATCGTTTAGGTTACTTCCTATACGGTTATCGTCATTTCTCTTCACGAATTAAAGGTGGCCATACGAATAATAAAATTACAGTTCGTCCAACAGAAGTACGTTCAATTGCGGATGATTTAGATATTTTAGTAGCGTTCGACCAAGAAACAATCGACGTCAATTATAAAGAGTTAACAGAAACAGGTGTTATTTTAGCGGATTCAAAATTTGATCCGGTAAAGCCAGAAGATTCAAAAGCGCCATTATTTGCGGTACCTTTTACTGAGGTAGCGGCAGAACTGGGCACTTCATTGATGAAAAATATGGTGGCAATCGGAGCAACAGCTTCATTGCTAAATTTAGAGGACGAAGTGTTCCAAAATGTTGTAGATGATATTTTTGGTAAAAAAGGCGAAGAAGTTGTTCAAAAAAATATGGAGGCCATTGCACGTGGTCATGAATTAATGAATGGGCTTTTAGGAGATCGTGTAGGTGAATGGAAACTTGCGCCAGCAGATGGCAATCGCCGTATGTTCATGATTGGGAACGATGCAATAGCACTTGGTGCACTTGCTGCTGGGACACGCTTTATGGCAGCCTACCCAATTACACCAGCATCTGAAATTATGGAATACCTTATTAAGAAATTACCAAAATTCGGTGGTGCGGTTATTCAAACAGAAGATGAGATTGCTGCAGCTACAATGGCAATTGGGGCAAACTTTGGTGGTGTTCGTTCCTTTACAGCTTCAGCTGGTCCTGGTCTTTCATTAATGATGGAAGCGATTGGTCTTTCAGGGATGACAGAGCAGCCACTAGTTGTTGTTGATACACAACGTGGTGGTCCATCAACAGGGTTACCGACAAAACAAGAGCAATCAGATTTAATGGCGATGTTATATGGTACGCATGGTGAAATTCCAAAAGTAGTGATTGCACCTTCTACAATGGAGGAAGCATTCTTTGACACAATCCAAGCATTTAACATTGCAGAGGAATTACAATTACCAGTTATTTTAATGACTGATTTACAATTATCTCTAGGTAAACAATCTGTTGAACCATTCGATTACAATAAAATCGAAATTCGTCGCGGTAAAATTGTCACTGACGACATTGAAGAAGCAGCTGATAAAGCATACTTCAAACGTTATGAAAATACGGAAGACGGTATTTCACCACGTGTACTACCTGGTACGTTAAATGGTATTCACCATGTAACCGGGGTTGAGCACGATGAAACTGGTAAACCATCTGAAGCAACGGGTAACCGTCAAGTACAAATGGATAAACGTTTCCGTAAGCTAGCTGCATTGAAATTCGACAATCCAGTATACGCAAATGCGCCACACGAAGAAGCCGATATTTTATTAGTAGGCTTTAACTCAACTCGTGGAGCTATTGAAGAAGTGCAAGAGCGATTAAATGCTCAAGGTATGAAGGTAAACCATGCGCATATTCGTTTAATTCACCCATTCCCATCTACTGAGGTGGCACCGCTTGTAGCAAAAGCGAAAAAAGTAATTGTTGTAGAAAATAACTACACAGGTCAATTAGCAAATATTATGAAGATGAATATTGGTGGTCACGATAAGATCGAGACTATTACAAAATATAATGGTACACCATTCTTGCCAGGTGAATTAGAAAATCGTGTGAAGGAGTTGACTCGCTAATGGCAACATTTAAGGATTTTCGTAATACAGTGAAACCAAACTGGTGCCCAGGCTGTGGAGACTTCTCTGTACAAGCTGCAATTCAGCGCTCTGCTGCTAATGTGGGTATTGAACCAAACGAACTAGCTGTTATCTCAGGTATTGGCTGTTCTGGCCGTATTTCAGGTTACATTAATTCTTACGGTTTCCACGGTATTCACGGTCGAGCATTACCGATTGCACAGGGCTTAAAAATGGCAAACCGTGATTTAAAAGTTATTGCTTCTGGCGGTGACGGGGATGGTTTTGCGATTGGTATGGGTCATACAATTCATGCCATCCGTCGTAACATTGACATCACATACGTTGTTATGGATAACCAAATTTACGGTTTAACAAAAGGGCAAACATCTCCACGCTCTGCTGCAGGATTTATTACTAAATCTACGCCAGGTGGTGCGATTGAGCCATCATTAAAACCATTAGAAGTAGCTTTAACAAGTGGAGCTACATTTGTGGCACAAGGTTTCTCTACGGATATTAAAGAGTTAACAGCTTTAATTGAAGCGGGTATTAATCATAAAGGCTTCTCATTCATCAACGTATTCTCACCTTGTGTTACTTATAATAAAGTGAACACTTACGATTGGTTTAAAGAGAACTTAACAAAACTTGCTGATATCGAGGGCTATGACAATTCTAACCGCGGTATGGCAATGCGTACAGTAATGGAGCATGAAGGATTAGTAACAGGTATTATTTATCAAGATACTGAAACAACTTCATATCAAGAAAAAGTACCAGGCTACTCAGAGCTACCATTAACGGACATTGATATTAAAATGAGCGAAAATGATTTTAATGAATTAGTGAAAGAATTTATGTAAATCAAATTTCATATTGCATGACAAAAAGCATTTGGGATGTCCTCATTCCAAATGCTTTTTCATGTTTTTAAAAGACTATGAAATTAAGCTGTCATATTACAAAGTATGACTCTTCGGCAAAACGAGGGGGTGATTTCCGTTCATTTAAAGTGCCACAAAAACCTTGCTCATATTGATTTTCATAGTGATGTTCCACATAATTTTCGCTATCCTTATAAATTCCTTATAATCATTTTCTACACTATAGTCATCGAAAGGAAGATGATGACTTGTTATGGATGATTTTATTTTAAAAACTGAAAATCTTAGTAAAAGCTTTAAAGGACAAACAATTGTAGAAAACCTGACTTTGACTATACCACGGAATACAGTATACGGTTTACTCGGTCCTAACGGTGCAGGCAAATCAACAACGTTAAAAATGATTACAGGGATGTTGCGTCCAAATACAGGAAAGATATTTTTTAATGGACATGAATGGAATCGCAATGATTTACAAGATATTGGCGTATTAATTGAAACACCACCGCTTTATGAAAATTTAACGGCAAGAGAAAATCTTAAGGTTCGAACGATTGCACTAGGTTTACCAGAATCGCGTATTGACGAAGTATTAAAAATTGTTGACTTAACCAATACAGGAAAAAAACGAGCAGGACAGTTTTCCTTAGGGATGAAACAACGCCTAGGAATAGCTATTGCACTATTAAACTATCCAAAGCTGTTAATTCTGGATGAGCCAACAAATGGTCTTGATCCAATCGGCATTCAAGAGCTTCGAAAACTAATTCGATCTTTTCCAGAGCTAGGTATTACAGTTATTTTATCGAGCCATATACTTTCAGAAGTAGAGCAGGTCGTTGATGAAATTGGCATTATTGCAGGTGGTAAATTAGGCTATCAGGGAGTTGCTCCGCGAGGACAGGAATTAGAATCATTATTTATGGAAGTCGTGTCTGCTAATCGAAAGGTAGGCATATAAAAATGATTCCAATTATGAAGGCAGAAAGATTAAAATGGAAAAAGACTTTTATTCCTAAATTACTTTGGCTAGCCCCCATCGTGACGCTGTTACTGAGTGCAGGTTTAATGGGAGGGAGTTTTTTTCAAAAGGGTGCTTATAATTGGTGGTATTCAATGCTCTTGCCGGGTGCACTGACAATATGTTGTGCGTTAGCGGTAGAAAAAGATGCGAAATTAAAATATCATAGCATTCTCGCAATGCCGATTGATCTTAAAAAGATTTGGTTTGGCAAAATACTTGCATGTAGTACCTGGTTGCTATTAACTACACTCATTTTCTTTGCAGGTATTACTGCGGGTGGAATACTTTTTGGAAATAGCTTTCCTTTAACAAATAGTCTTACAGGTAGTTTATTAATTTTCTTAACGTTTTTATGGCAAATTCCACTTTGTCTATTCCTTGCAGCAAAATTAGGAACTTATATAGCTATTTTAATAAATCTAGTTGGTAATATTGTCGGTATAGTAGCACTTGCAGATGGAGAGTTTTGGTTTAGCGTTCCTTACGGCATTACAGCAAGGCTAATTTGTCCAACTCTTGAGATTTTACCAAATGGTTTGCCGGTCCCTGAGGGCAGTCCATTATTAAACATGTGGGTTATAGTCCCAGGTATACTAGTTGCCTTAGCATGGTTTGCTTTAATAAGCTTCCTTACTGCACGATGGTTTCAGAAAAGGGAGGCGAAATAGTCAATGGTAATGTTAAGATTACTTAGAGCAGAGCTTCTTAAAACAAAAAGAACGCCTTTTTTACTTACACATCTCATTGTACCTATTATTATTTCAGGGATGTTTTTAGCATACTATACTTATTCACCATGGGGTTTTTATGATAGGGTAACGGCATATCTTCAAGCAGTAGCATGTGGGTTTCCAATGATTATTGGATTAGTTTGTGCAATGGCGGCGGAGCAAGAAGCAACTGCAGGCCATTTCCAGGAGATGCTAAAAGCTACTAAAACAAAAATAGTGGGTTATTTAAGCAAACTACTACTGTTATTGTTGTTTAGTTTTGGGGCAATATTATTGTCCGTAGGTATTTTTAGTGTTGGTTTTATTGAACTTTTGCATGAAGATACTTTTGGTTTTCAATTTTATTTAATAGCTGGATGTATTCTATTTGTAAGCTATATATTTTTATATATTTTACATCTTTTTGTTAGTCTTCAATTTGGTAAAGGCGCCTCAATCGGATTAGGGATTGTGGGATCACTTTTAGTAGCCTTACTGCTTACTGGACTAGGTGATGGTATTTGGTCATTTATACCTTATGGGTGGGGTGGTCACTTCGTTTCATTTTGGACAATGAAGGCGACAGGAATTGATTTTTCAATGGTAGAAACGGGATTACAAGCTGGAATTATTGCTTCGGTTAGTGGAACATTGCTAGCTTTAGCCCTGTCTTGTTTATGGTTTTGGAAGTGGGAAGGACGAAAATCGGAGAATTAGTGTATGAAGGAATGATGAGGGTAGAAATATGGCAAAAATATTAGCGGTAGATGATGAAAAAGGTATTTTAGTATTGATAAAAAATGCATTACTAAAAGACGAACATTTAGTAACAGTAGTCTCTAATGCAACGGAAGTAAATAAAATGGATCTTGGTGCCTTCGATTTAATTTTACTAGATGTGATGATGCCCGAATTAGATGGGTTTACATTATGTGGACAAATCCGTCATGCTGTAGATTGTCCTATTCTTTTTTTGACGGCTAAATCATTAGAAGAAGATTTAATGTATGGACTAGGCCTTGGCGCGGATGATTATATAATTAAGCCTTTTGGAATTGGAGAGCTACGTGCGAGAGTGAATGCACATTTAAGACGCGAAAAAAGAGAGAGACGTAGCATTCTCTTTGCAGATCAAGTTCATTTCAATCTATCTGGTAAAGAGTTGTATGTAAATGAAGAGAAGGTAATGCTGACAAAAAGCGAATATGAAATATGTGAATTTCTAGCTCGAAATCGAGGACAAGTGTTTTCTAAAGAAAAGATTTATGAAACGATTTTTGGATTTGATGGAAGAAGTGATAGTACCGCTATTACGGAGCATATTAAAAATATTCGTTCAAAGCTACATGCCTTTGAAATTGATGTCATTGACACTGTTTGGGGGATTGGCTATAAATGGAGACAATGAAGCCCAATAAAGGAACGCGCCTTCATACTTTTTTTCTTAAATATCTACTTTTCCTTTGTATAGGCACTATTCTATTCGTAGTACTACTGTTTAGTTTATTTTTATTGTCCTTTTCTACCAACATCGTTTTACCAGCAAATTATGCAGAAACTCAAATTTCATTATCAAAGGATCATATTGCGTCTAGTAGTTCGGTTACAGCTGATATTATTCCAGACCTTGTTGACTACGCTGTCTTTTCTAAAGATGGGCAATTTCTTGCAGGGAATCTCTCAGAAAAGGAAGCTTTTAAAGCTTGGGATGTCATGAAAAAAGGGGGAACTCAAAGTGGTTCCCAATTTTACTCGTTTATAGAGCGGGAAAATGAGATTTGTATATTACGGTATTATTTAGTACCCCAGTATCGTTCAGAAATTTTAAGGAAATATTTGCCTAACCCACAACTATTAGAATTTCTATTGCTCATTATAGGGATAGTATCCTATGCAGCTGTGCTCGCGATCCACTTTGGTAGAAGTCTAAAGAAAAAAATGTTTGGCTTACAGGAAGCGATTGAAAAAATACAAAATCAAAATTTGGATTTTACGATTAACCATTCAGGAATTCGTGAAATAGATGAAATATCGATTTCTCTTGAGCAGATGAAAGAGGCTTTAAATAGCTCGTTAAAACAGCAATGGGAAACAGAGCAGACACGTAGAGAACAAATTTCTGCTCTTGCTCATGATTTGAAAACACCACTTACAATTATTAGGGGAAATGCAGAGCTCTTACAGGACACTGTACAAGACGATATGCAAAGAGAATATAATGACTATATTTTGAAAAATACGATTGTAATAGAAAAATTCACAAATGAGCTTATTGATCTATCGAAAATGGAGAAAAATATCGTTCGTGAAAAAACATTCGTTAAAACGGAGAAATTTCTTACAGAGTTGGACAATCAAATGAAGGCACTTTCTTCTGAAAAAAAACTTCATGTTGATGTACAAAAGGGCATATTACCAGAGCGTATTTTTATCGATGAGGAACTTTTCAGTCGAGCGATTTTAAATATTATTGTCAATGCAGTGGAGTATACGCCGATAAATGGAAACGTTTCTTTATCAGTTGAAGGAGCCACTGATATTGTTCAATTTATCGTTACAGATAGCGGCTGTGGATTCTCTCCGAAGGATTTAAATGAGGCTACCAAACAGTTTTATCGAGGAGACCCAAGTAGAAATGCAGGAAATCACCATGGTATGGGTTTATATATTGCCCAATCAATTGTTCAAAAACATGGAGGAACGCTGTTAATTGATAATGATTTATCAACTGGTGGAGGGAAAGTGACCATAACAATCCCAATTAATTTCGCTACGGTGTAATTGTTGCTGTCGCTGAGCTCTGTGCGAAAGCGAAGTGACAGCGACAAATGTTTTATCTGTGCGAAAGCGAAGTGTCAGCAACAAATGTTTTATCTGTGCGAAAGCGAAGCGTTAGCAACAAATGTTTTATCTGTGCGAAAGCGAAGCGCCAGCAACAAATGTTTATCTGTGCGAAAGCGAAGCGCCAGCAACAAATGTTTTATCTGTGCGAAAACGAAGCGTCAGCAACAAATGTTTATCTGTGCGAAAGCGAAGTGTCAGCAACAAATGTTTATCTGTGCGAAAGCGAAGTGTCAGCGACAAATGTTTATCTGTGCGAAAGCGAAGCACCCAGCCGGAACGGAAATCAACCTCACGTTTTTTTTGCCGAAGAGCCAAAAAAAGAGTTGTCTCAGCGCAAGAGACAACTCTTTTCTTAGTATTGAAAAATATCTTTGTGAATGTTTTAGTGTCGAGCCCTAAAACAGAATTGCTAAATCTCTTTCGTCCGTTTTATAGGCATACTTTGAAGATTTATCGAAACAAAATCGCACTTTATCGAAACTTTTTGAGCTTTTATCGAAACAAAATCTCATTTTATCGAAACTATTTGGGTTTTTATCGAAAAACAAGCTCTTTCTATCAAAGAAATCAACCACACGTTATGGTGAAGAGCCATGATTTTGGCAAATTTGCTAAGATCATTCTTTTTTGTTTTAGCAGAAAGAAAAAAATGGGGGCCGTGTCGAGGCAATCGTTTTGTAAAAGATGCTACAATAAAAGAAAAAAAGAAGAGGCGATGCGCGTGAGTAACGTCATTGATTTTATTGCAAAGAAAAGAGAACGTGAGGAAAGGCAACGTGCGCAGGATTTAGAGAAGTACGTTGCGACGCAATGTAATTTTCAACAACCAGAAAATATTGATGAACTTGTTGATAAAAAAATGATTGAGGTCAAAGATCATACGTTATTTTTAGGGTTTCTCTCAATATTAAAAGATGAACAAATTGAGCCACTTGATATTTTTCAGGATGTTTTTACATTAGAGCCTGCTCGCTTTGAAAAGTCCTACAATATGAGATGGTGGTCGGTTGTGCAGCTTGCATTTACATTTTTAACAATTTTAAAGGAGAACGAGCCGCATACATATGCAGATTTTCTTGGTTTATCTGATTAATCTAGAGTGTGTGCACGTCTTGAAATACTACACAAACGTGCGCATACTCTACTAGATTCCTTCTTATTTTCCCCTCAAATAAATGATTATCTTTACAATTCCTCCATTAAATCAATAATTCCTACATAATTTTTACTGAATATTTTAATGTCCTCCATACTTGCTTAATGTTTGTTTTATAACATAACTGTTGTAAGCAAATAAAAATAAACAAAAACAAATGGAGGTTCCAACTAAATGGCGATTCAAAAGTTGTGGAAGAAAGGTCTAATCGGTGCATTAGCAATTTCGATGTTGGCAGCTTGTTCTGACAGTTCATCTAGTTCCAATGAGGTAAACAGTGATTTAACGCTTGAAGAGGTTACGAAAAAAGCAAAAGAAGAAGGTACTGTCAATTCTGTCGGTATGCCAGATACGTGGGCTAACTGGATAGAGACTTGGGAAGAACTTGGTACGGAATATAGCCTTAAGCATACGGATTCAGACATGTCGAGTGCTGAAGAGCTAGCAAAGTTTGAAGCAGAAAAGGACGATGCAACTGCGGATATTGGTGATGTAGGAATTGCCTTTGGTCCAATTGCTAAGGAAAAGGGATTAACATTACCGTACAAAACATCTTATTGGAATGAAATACCTGAATGGGCAAAGGATGATGAAGGACATTGGGTTGTAGGTTACACAGGAACAATTTCATTTTTAACTGATAAAAACAATGTCAAAAACGCCCCAAAATCTTGGGAGGACCTTAAAAACGGCGATTACACTGTCAGCATTGGTGATGCACTAACAGCAAACCAAGCACAGTTTGCTATTTTAGCAGCTGCTATGGCATTTGGCGGCGATGAATCAAATATCCAACCAGGGATAGACTTTTTCGCAGACTTAGCAAAGCAGGGGCGTTTAAAAGGTGATCCTTCTGTAGCGAATATAGAAAAGGGTGAAATTGATGTAGCCATCTTATGGGATTTCAATGCGCTCGGCTATCGTCACCAAATCGATGAAAAACGTTTTGATGTCGCTATTCCATCCGAAGGCTCTGTAACATCTGGCTATGCAACGATCATTAATAAATACGCAAAAAATCCACATGCAGCAATGTTAGCTCGTGAGTATATTTTATCCGATGCAGGTCAAGAAAATTTAGCGAAGGGTTATGCTCGCCCAATCCGTGACAAGGTTCAACTACCTCAAGATGTTAAGGAGCTATTATTACCTGAAGAAATGTACAAAAATGCACAGCCTGTAAAAGACCAAAAGAAATGGGAAGAAACAACGAAACAAATTCCACAACTATATCAGGAACAGGTATTAATTCATGCAAAATAAAGTTGTTTTAATTGTCGTAGATGCACTGCGTTTTGATACAGCCTGTACGCATATGGGGTTTATGCACCATTTAGTTGAACGTAAAGTTGCAGCACGCTATAAGGTTTGCTCGGAGGTCCCGTCATTATCGAGACCTTTATATGAAACGATTTTAACGGGGACA
This sequence comes from Lysinibacillus sp. fls2-241-R2A-57, assembly GCF_030209535.1. Lineage (NCBI taxonomy): Bacteria > Bacillati > Bacillota > Bacilli > Caryophanales > Bacillaceae > Lysinibacillus > Lysinibacillus sp. fls2-241-R2A-57. The sequence continues at coordinate 59,474 of NZ_JARVRU010000002.1, read as the reverse complement.
CCACCCATTGTACATGGGGTAACAAGTAATATGACAGTACGTCTATCTACGCAAAACAGTCTATTCCATTTGGCGAAAGAAAGCGGTCTGTCGACAGCAGCGGCTGCCTATCATTGGGTAAGTGAGCTATACAATCGCGCACCATTTGTGCATATGGAAGACAGGCTACAATTGGATACTCAATTGCCGATCGAGAATGGCTTGTTCTACTTTGAGGATCACTATCCAGACAGTCATTTATTTGCTGATGCTGCATGGCTAATGGATCAAAAGCAACCGGATTTCTTATATATTCATCCGATGAATGTAGATGATGATGGTCATAAATTTACAGCTGACTCAGCGCAGTATCGAAACCGTGTTTTAGCAGTTGATGCCTTATTATCTTTATTTATCCCGAAATGTCTTGCACAGGGCTATGAGGTTATAGTGACAGCTGATCATGGGATGACAAGTGATGGTAATCATGGAGGAACAACAGCTGAGGATCGTCATGTACCGATGTTTGTTATTTCAAATCGAGTGAAAGCAGGCATTAAAGATGAGATTGTATCACAGTTACAAATTGCTCCGCTGTGCTGTCATTTATTGAATATCGAACCTTCTGATGAAATGGTTCCACTGTTATTAGAAGGGACGCATTCTTTAAAAAAATAATTAAAAGAGGCTGGGCGCGCCCATGAAAGCGCCCGGCCAGAAATGAAAACTTTAAAGATTTATCGGAACAAAGTCTCATTTTATCGGAACAATTTTAGCTTTTATCGGTATGTTCTCTCATTTTATCGAAACAACTTGGATTAACTATAGAAAGAAGTGATTGTTTTGATTTCGAAGCGGCAAACAGTTGCCTGGCTTTCTCCTTTTCTAGTACTTGTATTGTTATTTTTCTTAATACCGTTACTGTATATGCTAATCACAAGCTTTCAAAATAGTGATGGTTTTACACTTGCGCAATATCAAGCAGTACTAACGAACGATTACATTTTACAAGGCTTTAAAAATAGTATTACACTGTCCTTTATTTCAGCAGTAATTGCCTTAATCGTTACCTTATTTGCAGTCTATGCGATTATGAGATTTTCTGAGCCAGTACGTGAGAAGATTTTACTACTAACAAACTTAACATCTAATTTTTCAGGTATTCCATTGGCATTTGCCTTTATCGTATTACTTGGAAATAGCGGGCTCTTTACATTGCTATTCGATAAATGGGGTATCGACGCATTATCTTCATTTTCTCTTTATAGCTGGGGTGGCTTGTTACTCATTTATGTTTATTTTCAGCTACCGTTAGCATTAATGCTTCTATACCCAATTTATGATGGAATTCAGCAACAATGGAAGGAAGCGGCGGCACTGCTTGGAGCGTCTACATGGCAGTTTTGGATAAAGATTGGTGTTCCTGTTATGCTTCCTGGGATCGTTGGGACATTTAGCGTATTGTTTGCCAATGCAATGGGAGCGTATGCCTCAGCCTATGCGCTAACGAATAGTAGTTACAATTTAGTCGCAATACGTATTGGTTCTCTTATTAAAGGAGATATTTTTGCCCAACCAGAGCTGGCAAGTGCTATTGCAGTCATACTAGCGGTAACGATGGTGACGGCGATGCTGTTAAGTGAATGGAGCATTTCAAAAACAAGGAGGAAGTTATAGTGAAAAAGAGAGGCGTTGCTGATTTATTTTTCCTCCTGTTAGTCGTGTATTTAGTGTTTCCAGTTATTGCAACAATGCTTTATGCCTTTGCGGAAAATTGGAACAACACCATTTTGCCAGAAGGATTAACATTTAAATGGATTACTACATTATTTCAGGATGCAGAATTTATACAGGCTTTTGGACGTTCTGTCTTATTGTCGAGTGGGGCAGTATTGATCGCATTGCTCGTTATCGTACCGGCCATTTTCGTTATCGTGTTGTATTTTCCAAAATACGAAAAATGGATTCAGACGGCAGTTGTTATGGTGTATTCATTCCCTGGAATTATTTTAGCAGTCGGGCTCATTCGTGTTTATAGCAAATTCGGCGTGCCGATGATTTTAGTCGTTTTAGGGGCCTATGTCATCAGTATCCTACCATACATTTACCAAGGGACGCGCAATAGTTTACGGAATGTAGACGCACGGCAGCTTTTAGATGCAGCCCAATTACTTGGAGCATCTAAAATGCAGGCATTTACAAAAATATTGTTACCTACTGTTTATCCAGGTTTATTTGCAGGTGCATTATTATCATTTTCAGTGCTTTTTGGAGAATTTGTACTGATAAATCTTGTGGTAGGTTCTCGCTTTGAAACGGTGCAAATTTATTTAATGAAAAAGCTAAGTGCAAGTGGACATATTGCCAGTGCAGTTGTCTTTGTTTATATCGTTCTTATGGGCTTATTAACGTTCGTTATTGCAAGATTAACGAAACAATCGAAAGGTGCTACAAATCTATGAGTTATATTGTGATTGAAGGACTTCATAAAAAATATGGATTAACGACGGTTTTATCAAATATAGATATGAAGATTGAAAAAGGTGAATTTATAACTCTTTTAGGTCCGAGTGGCTGTGGTAAGAGTACAATTTTACGAATTGTAGCAGGCTTAACAGATGCATCGGCTGGCCAAATTGTCATTGAGGGCAAGGATATGATGGGTGTTCCACCAAAGGATCGTCAAGTTGGCATGGTGTTTCAATCATATGCACTATTCCCAAATATGACGGTGAAAGAAAATGTAGCTTTTGGATTACGCATGCAAAAAGTAAATACGGCTGAAGTTGACAAGCGTGTTCAAGAAATGCTTGCGATTGTTCATTTATCTGAAAAAGCAAACGCTTATCCGAAAGAATTGTCGGGTGGTCAGCAGCAGCGTGTTGCTCTTGCTCGTGCTTTAATTGTACGTCCAAAGGTGTTGCTGTTAGATGAGCCGCTTAGTGCGTTAGATGCCCAAATTCGTAAAAAGCTACAAGCCGACTTACGAGCCATCCAACAAAAGCTAGGCATAACGATGATTTTAGTAACGCATGACCAAGAGGAAGCAATGGCTGTTTCTGACAGAATATTTGTTATGAATAATGGGATGATTGCTCAAAGTGGAACACCTACTGCAATTTATACAAGCCCTGAAAGTGAATTTATTGCTAATTTTATCGGTCATTACAATGTCTTTACGCGCCAAGCTTTAGAGAAAATGATTGGCGAGACGTTACCAAAAGAATGCTCAAAATTTGCGATTCGACCAGAAGCCATTCATCTCGATCAGAGACAGGGGGATATTTGTATTACTGGAGAGGCGAAGCAGTCGTTAATGAGTGGCAATGTTATTCGAACAACATTTGAGGGCGAATGTCTCTTTACAATGGAGCAGCTGCATCAACGAGGCTATTTGTTTGAGCTGGGCAAAAAATATACGTGCTATGTAGCAAGGGAAGATGTGATTGCATTATCATGACGTATGCAAAAATTGAACGATTCGAGTTTATTTTAAAGCAATTAGAGATTGATGAGAAAATTATTGTTGCCAATATTGCGGAAGAATTACAAGTGGCACCTGAAACGATTCGAAGAGATTTTGATGAGCTTGAGCAACAGCGTTTATTAACGAGAGTACACGGTGGAGCTGTGAAGTATACACACGTTAGAAATGAACCAGTATTTTTGCGAAAGCTTCAAATGCAAAAAGAGGCAAAACGCAATATAGCTCGTTTGGCAGCTAGACGTATATGTGATGGGGATACAATTGCTGTTGATACCGGTACAACAACAGTGCATATCGCAGATTTTTTATTGGCAATCGATGATATAACGGTCGTAACGAATTCCATAGCTGCTGCAGTACAATTTAATTTGGCTATTGAAGAGCGACGAATGACTGGGAAGGTTATTTTACTCGGAGGAACGACAAATCCAAAACAATCCTCAGTAGCAGGAGCTATGACAATGGAAGTGTTAGGCAATATGAATTTTGATAAAGCATTTATATCATGTGGTGGTATTAGCGAAGGGATCGTTTACGATTACGATTTGGATGAATCGTTAATTTCTAAAAAAATGATTGAGCATAGTAAAATGAACTTTTTGCTAGCAGATGCATCTAAAATAAATGGTAAATCCTTTTATCAAATTTGTCACTTAGAGGAGTGCTCAGATATTCTTTGTGATGTAGTTTGCCCAGTGGAGTGGCAAGCATATGAGGAAAAGTGGACGGTATGTAATGGAGGGAAAAGTGAATGATTGATTATCATGTACATTTAGAGGAGGGCCCATATTCATTTCGTTGGTTAGAGCGGACTTCTCAGGCGATTCGTTTTTTTAATGAAGACGAAGCGGCAGCAAAAGGTACTAGAGCATATGTTGAGTTACAAATGCAGCAGTTGTCACAGCGATTACAAAGCGGTTGCTATAGTGAGGAATGGTTAGATTTATATCTACAACAGGCTAAACAGCTTGGTTTGCGCGAGGTTGGTATTGTTGATCATCTATATCGTTTTAAGGAGACGCGAACATACTTTGAGAATTATATGCAGTTGGGTGACAATGAAGTTGGTAAATTGCAGCGTTATTGGCTTGATCGTGTCATGACGGAAAGTATGGATGATTTTGTGTCAGCCATTAATCGAGCAAAGGAAAAGTGGAGTTGTCATGGTATTTCCTTAAAGCTTGGCATCGAGGCCGATTATTTTGTCGGTGGTGAGGAAGAATTAGCATCATTATTAGAACGATATCAGTGGGATTATGTTATCGGATCTGTCCATTTTGTGGATGGCTGGGGCTTTGATAACCCTCAGACACAATATATTTTTGAGGATATGGACGCTGCAGCTTTACAGCAGAACTATACTCGTTTTTTTACCACAGTAGAAAAAATGATCCTCTCGAATATGTTTGATTTTGTGGCACATTTGGACAACTTTAAAGTATTTGACTATCAAGTGGAAGATGCGGCTTTTCTGGATACTTGGTATGAAAGAATCGCTAAGGCTCTTGTGACAACACAAACTGCCACTGAAATAAATGCCGGCTTATATTATCGCTACCCAGTAAAGGAAATGTGCCCAGGACCTCGTTTCTTGCAAATTTTAATTGACCATGATGTAGCCTTTACAGTTTCCTCAGATGCGCATTTCCCAGACGATTTAGGTAAGTATACATTTGCCAATGCCAATCTGCTTAAGAGCTTTGGTGTTCAATCAATTGTCGGCTTTGAACAGCGTATGAGAAAATTAATTGAGATATAGCGCACTGTTGTTCATAGATATATAGGCACTGAAACAAAAATGAGGTTTCTTAGGAAATTCATTTTTGTTTCAGTGCCTTTAATTTATTTATATTAGTACATAAGTACAAGACAGATTGCATACATATGATTAAATTCATTTTTTAAATGAGAGGCGAGTAAAATTGTCAATAACAGTAGATCAAACTTTTTTGCCAGTTATCATACAATCGGGCCACAATGCTTATGGGGTAGCCCGCTCCTTTTACGAAGCGTATCGAATAAAAAGCCTTGTATTAGAACCAGCTTTGAAAACAAAAAACATTCGAGCACTCTTACTAGGTGGGGCACGAGGAATAGCAACTCAAAATAGTCAAATCATCGACTTTCAATATGTGGACCGTTTAGATGAACCCGCTTATTTTGTACAAGCTTTAATCGACATCGCGATGCAGTTCAAAAATAAGAAATTGATTTTACTTGTATGTGATTGTTACTATGCGGAGCTTATCATTATCAATAAACAGACGCTACAACAATATTTTATTTTGCCTTATATAAATGAGGATTTAATGAAGCGGATTCGAACAAAGGAAGAGTTTTATAAGTGTTGTAATTTATATAATATTAAATATCCAAAAACGGTGGTAGTGACAAAGGAACATCATGCAATAAGTGATGTTCCATTCGATTTTCCGATGATTATCAAACCATCGAATGCCGTTGAATATACGAGTTGTTCCTTCCCTGAGAAGAAAAAAGTATTTCTTGCAAAAAATGAAGAAGAGCAAAAGCAAATTATTAGCAGTATTTATCGCTCTACGTATAAAGATTCTTTAATTCTTCAAGAATTTATTCCAGGCGATGATTCTTATATTCGTGTATTAGATGTTTACGTAGGAAAGGATAAGAAGGTTAAATTGATGTGTTTAGGTAACAAGCTTCTCGAAGATCCTTCACCACATAATATTGGCACTTCTTTGGCGATTATGACGGATTTCGATGAACAGCTAATGGACAAAATACGTTATTTTTTAGAAGACATTGGCTATAATGGATTTGCAAATTTTGACATGAAATTCGATGTTCGTGACGGGGAATATAAAATATTTGAAATGAACTTACGAACTGGGGCTTCAAGCTATTTCGTGACAGCGAGTGGTCATAATTTAATGCAGTATGTTGCTAATGATTATGTCTTCAATGTAAATCAAGAGCTAACGTATGTACAGACGAGGCATTTGTGGTCACTTATTCCAGAAAAAACGCTATTTAAAGGTTTAAAAAATGAAAAACTAAAAATAGAAACAAAGCGATTAATAAAACAGGGCAAATATTCGAATGCCCTATATTTTAGAGAAGATATGAACGTCAAGCGATGGACAAAGCTAAAACTATATAATTATTATTTGAATCTAAAATATAAAAAGTACTACAAATAAGGTCGAGCCAAGTGCACGGACACCCTTTGATGCTGAATCCTATCAAAGGTGTCCTATTATTTTTTTGGGAATTAAGGTAGTTAAGAGTAATTAAGTCTAAACCACGACATTTAGTACGCAAACCTTGTAGGATGTAGCAATTATTAAGTATAATAGTAAAATGGGAATTCGACTGTATGGAATTCGTTTGAAAGGAGTTACCTGATTGCAATGAATGAGGAACAACGCTTAGCTAATCAACAAGTCAATCAACCAAAAAAAGAAGACAAGCCTGAAAAGGATTATAGTAAATATTTTGAAACGGTTTTCACGGCACCTTCATTAAAAGATGCCAAAAAACGTGGGAAAGAAGATATTAAGTACCATAAGGACTTTGACATTGCGGAAGAGTTTGCAGGTATGGGCATAGGACGTACATTTTATATTCGTACCTATGGCTGCCAAATGAATGAGCATGATACAGAAGTAATGGCCGGGATTTTTATGCAGCTTGGCTATACGCCTACAGATGTGATTGATGAAGCTGACGTCGTGCTACTGAATACGTGTGCTATCCGTGAAAATGCAGAAAATAAAGTATTTGGAGAACTTGGTTTCCTGCTGAAATATAAACGTAAAAATCCAGAAATGCTTATCGGGGTTTGTGGCTGTATGTCGCAGGAAGAATCCGTTGTCAATAAAATTTTAAGAAGCTATCCTCATGTCGATATGGTGTTTGGTACACATAATATTCACCGTTTACCAAACGTTTTAAAAGAAGCATATATGTCAAAGGAAATGGTCATTGAGGTTTGGTCTAAAGAAGGCGATGTTATTGAAAATCTGCCGAAAAAACGTCTTGGCTCTATCAAAGCTTGGGTAAATATTATGTATGGCTGTGATAAGTTTTGTACGTATTGTATCGTACCTTATACGCGTGGTAAGGAGCGTAGTCGTCGTCCGGAAGAAATCATTGCTGAAGTTCGTGAACTAGCAGCTTCGGGCTATAAAGAAATTATGCTGCTTGGACAAAATGTCAACGCTTACGGTAAGGATTTCGAGGATCTTGATTACCGACTTGGTGATTTAATGGACGAATTACGAAAAATTGATATTCCACGTATTCGCTTTACAACAAGTCATCCACGCGACTTCGATGATCATTTAATCGAAGTGCTTGCCAAACGTGGTAACTTAGTTGAGCATATTCACTTACCAGTACAATCTGGTTCAAATGAAGTGTTGAAAATTATGGCACGTAAATATACACGTGAGCATTTCCTTGGACTAGTAGCAAAAATTAAAGCGGCTATTCCTGAAGTAACACTAACGACTGATATTATTGTTGGCTATCCGAATGAAACAGAGGAGCAATTTGAAGAGACGTTAGCCTTGTACCGTGAAGTAGGCTTTGAAATGGCCTTTACGTATATTTACTCTCCTCGTGAGGGTACACCTGCTGCTAAAATGGTGGATAATGTACCTGAAGAAGTGAAAAAAGAACGTCTTCATCGATTAAATGAGGTTGTAGGGGAATATTCTCGCAAAGCATTAGAGAGCTTGAAGGGTGAAATAGTAGAAGTATTAGTCGAAGGTACAAGTAAAAAACGCGATGATGTGTTAGCTGGTTATACTCGTAAAAATCGTCTTGTAAACTTTAAAGCCCCGGCAGATCTAATTGGTCAATTAGTGAAAGTAAAAATAGTTGAAGCTACTTCCTATTCATTAAGTGGTGAATTCGTAGAAGTAGTAAAAAATGAAAAGGTGGAAGCGTAAATGACACAAGTATTATATACAAAAGAAGATTTAATCAAGAAGTCACATGAAATTGCGCATATGATTGCTAATACGCCAGAAGTTGAATTTTTCAAAAAGGCAGAAGCACAAATTAATGAAAACCAACAAGTACGTGAGCGTATTGCAAGTCTAAAAAGCCTACAAAAACAAGCTGTTAACTTCCAGCACTTAGGAAAAGAAAAAGCGCTGAAATTAATTGAAGACAAAATTGCTAAAATCGAAGAGGAAATCAATGCAATTCCAGTAGTACAACAATTTAAAGAATCTCAAGGTGATGTAAATGATTTGTTACAATTAGTATCGAATACAATCGCTAACAATGTCACAAATGAAATTGTTCGCTCAACAGGCGGCGATGTACTACGCGGAGAAACTGGCTCATATGTAGCCAATACAACACCAGGCAGCTGCTCATAAAAATAATAGAAGAAATAGTGGCTGGGACAAACTGGTCAAAACCTTAAAAAGCGCAAGAAATCAATTTAGAAAAGTTGATTTCTTGCGCTTTTTTTGATGTTGAATTTTGCCTTGGAAATATGCTTATGTCATAAGCGACGCAAATTATCAGTGCGATCAGGTAGTGTTGCATGAAGGTAGAGGTCGATATTTTTTGAAAGTTGGTTGATAAATTAAAAAAGTTGGTTGATAAATTAAAAAAGTTGGTTGATAAATTAAAAAAGTTGGTCGATAAACAATCAAAAGTTCTCGATAAATCTCAAAACCGCAGCTTATTAAAGATTTTGTCGCTGCCGTTACGCTAAAGTGAATACTTGCAATATGAAAAAAGAATTTTATCTTTATTCAATGGGTGCCCAAACAACACTGAAATAGAGGAACTCAGTCTAAGAACGCCACGTCCTGTGGTAATGACTGAGTGACCAACGTCGTGTTGGCCCAAAGCCTCCGGACGCAATTTAATTCAATAAAAATATATGTTCACCCAATAGGCGCTACCTGCATATGATGGAGTGAAAAGAGTCGAAGGAGGAATTGCGCTGAAACGTTTACGACAAATCGTGACGAAAGCAGTAGTTGCCAAAGGGAAGAAGAGAACGGAAGAACGTGTAACATTATGTCCATCGAATAAACCGACGAGTATTCTTGGTTGCTGGGTCATCAATCATACTTGCTCCGCAAAAAAAGTCGGTAAATTTGTAGAAGTATCAGGGAAATTTGATGTCAATGTATGGTATGCCTATAGTAATCATTCGAAAACAGCGGTGTTTTCTGAAACGATTCACTATAAAGACAAAGTGAAGCTTCATTTTAGAGATGGCGAAGTGAGTGTTGGTGATGATGTTCGAGTGCGTGTAGTTCAAGAGCCAAACTGCATCGAGGCAATTATTTCTCCATGCGGCACGAAATTTGAGATCGTAGTAGAACGCGAAGTCGTTGTAGAGGTAATGGGTGAAACGACGATTTGCATTAGTGTACATCCACTAGATTTCGAAGAGGAATGGAACTTTAAAGATGAGAGCTCATCCTCGTCTTCATCTAGCTCAAGCTCTAGTTCAAGCTCCTCGTCTAGCTCCAGCGGAGAAAGGTTTGTTTTAGAGTCCTCATCGTTTCCTGGTGAAAGACCAAGATAATACTAAAAGTTTGATACATGCGAAACGCTAGCATCTTAAAAAAAGATGAATGAGGCGTTTCGCATGTATCTTTTGTTATAATAAATATATCTATATGGCAAGAGCGAGGGAAATATTAATATGACTACTTATACACCAATGATGCAACAGTATTTGCAGGTAAAAGAAGATTACAAGGATGCCTTTTTATTTTTTAGATTAGGCGACTTTTACGAGATGTTTTTTGAGGACGCAATTAATGCTTCACAAATTTTAGAAATAACATTAACAAGCCGGGATGCAGGCGCAAAAGAGCGTATTCCAATGTGCGGAGTGCCTCATCATTCGGCGAAAAATTATATTGAAACACTTGTGCAAAAGGGCTATAAGGTTGCAGTTTGTGAGCAAACAGAAGATCCGAAGCAAGCAAAGGGTGTAGTGAAGCGTGAAGTCGTACAGCTTATTACACCAGGTACGATTATGGAAGGGAAGTCGCTTGATGGTAAAACCAATCATTTTATTGGTGCTGTGGAGCAACTTGATGATACGACATTTGGCTACGCTTATTTAGATTTATCTACAGGTGAAGCTATAGCCTCCTCAATTGAGGGCGATGGTAAGGCACTTTTAATGCAAATGCAAGCCTATGGTATTCGTGAACTGATTGTAACGGATAGTTTACAGCTAATGTTAGCGGAGCATGCAGTCAATGCTAGTATCGTACTTTCTGTTGAAATGGATGAAATGGCAATGGACAAGGCGGCAAGCTATTTAGAAGCAGTGCCAAATGAGTTACAAGCTGCTTGCCTTCGTTTGCTTACTTATATCGATAAAACACAAATGCGCTCTTTATCTCATATTCAAACATTTACGTACAATGAAATGAAAAATTATTTACGCATTGACTCTAGCTCAAAGCGTAATTTAGAGCTTATTCAATCCATACGCGGTGGCGATCAAAAAGGTACCCTCTTATGGCTATTAGATGACACAGTGACAGCAATGGGTGGGCGAAAGTTAAAACAGTGGCTACATCAGCCTCTTGCAACACGCTCTGCCATTGAAGCAAGACTAGCAATCGTGACAGATTTATTGGAGGAGTATTTTGTAAGAACAGAGCTGCAAGACTCTTTAAAACAAGTTTATGATTTAGAGCGTTTAGCTGGGCGAGTAGCTTTCGGTAATGTAGGCGGACGTGATTTAGCGCAGCTACGTGATTCGTTACGTCAGGTGCCTGCAATTCAGCAACAATTACTCGGTGTCAATAAAGAAACATTAGAAAAGCTTGGTGCAGCACTGGATACATGTGCGGATGTAGAGGCGCTATTAGCCCGTGCTATTACAGACAATCCACCAATTACGATTAAAGAGGGCGACGTCATACGTGATGGCTATAATGAGCGATTAGATGAGCTACGCTATGCCTCTCGAAATGGGAAGGATTGGATCGCGCAGCTAGAGCAAGAAGAACGGACGAAAACGGGCATTAAAAACTTAAAAATAGGCTATAATCGAATTTTCGGCTATTATATTGAAATTACAAAATCGAACATCCATCTAGCTGATTTAACACGCTATGAACGTAAGCAAACTTTGGCGAATGCCGAGCGTTATATTACACAGGAGCTTAAGGAAAAAGAAGCATTAATTTTAAATGCTGAAGAAGAAAGTTTAACGTTAGAGTACAACTTGTTTGTAGAAATACGCGATGAGTTAAAGGCATTTATTCCACGTGTACAGGCGTTAGCGGCAAGTATTAGTGAGTTAGATGTGCTGCTAAGCTTTGCGAGCGTTTCAGAGAAATATCGTTTTACGAAGCCTGAATTTCATGAAGGTCGTGCCCTTGAAATTATTGAGGGGCGCCATCCGGTTGTAGAAAAGATGCTCAATAAGCAAATGTATGTGCCGAACGATTGTGTACTTGAGAAAAATAACAATATGATGCTTATTACAGGACCGAATATGTCTGGTAAAAGTACGTATATGCGCCAGGTTGCACTGATCGTTGTCATGGCACAAATGGGCTGTTATGTGCCTGCTGAAAAGGCTAGATTACCAATTACAGATCAGATCTTTACACGTATTGGTGCAGCAGATGATTTAGCTGCTGGACAATCAACGTTTATGGTGGAGATGTTAGAATCTCAGCACGCTATTATGCATGCTACGAAAAATAGTTTGATGTTGTTTGACGAAATTGGTCGTGGGACATCAACTTATGATGGTATGAGTCTTGCTCAATCGATGATGGAATATATCCATGATAAAATAGGGGCAAATACGCTATTTTCAACTCATTATCATGAATTAACAGCACTTGAAAAAGAACTTTCTCGACTGCAAAATGTACACGTATCTGCTACCGAAAAAAATGGCACAGTTGTCTTTTTACACAAGGTGAAAAAGGGAGCTGCCGATAAATCTTACGGAATTCATGTAGCACAGCTTGCACAATTGCCAGAGGAGATTTTAACAAGAGCACAAGTTCTGCTTGAAAACTTCGAGGCTGGCAAGGTAGTTGCGGTGTCAGAGGAGGTTGCTGAGCAGCCAGTGCAAATGTCACTATTTACAGAGGGAGAATCAATCTCTCCATCAGAGGCAAAGGTGCTTAAAAACTTAGAAAAAGTAAATATTCTTGGGACTTCACCAATGCAAGCGATGAATATTTTATACGAATTACAACAGCAGCTATTAAACGCAAAAAAGTAAAGGAGTGATGCGCTATGGGAAAAATACAAATTATGGACGAGTGGCTGTCCAATAAAATTGCTGCAGGGGAAGTAGTTGAAAGGCCAGCCTCTGTAGTTAAAGAGCTTGTTGAAAATGCCATTGATGCCGGAAGTACGTCCATTGATGTTTTTTTACTAGAAGCGGGCCTCACTTCAATTCAGGTAATTGATAATGGTAGTGGCATGGATGATGAGGATGCACTAATATCATACTCTCGCCATGCAACAAGTAAAATCCATCAGGAGCATGATTTATTTCGAATTCGTACACTTGGCTTCCGCGGTGAGGCATTAGCTTCTATTGCATCGGTGTCTAAAATGACACTCATTACGTCAAATGGGGAATCAGGTACTTATTTAGAGCTTGAAGGTGGCCACGTCGCTACACATAAACCTGGGCCTTTACGTAAAGGAACAGATATTACAGTGGCACAGTTATTTTTCAATACACCTGCACGTTTAAAATATATGAAAACAATACAGACCGAGCTTGGGCACACAATTGACCTAATGAACCGTCTTGCGCTTGGAAATCCACAAATTGCGTTTAGATTGCTACATAACGGTCAGCAATTGTTACAAACCAATGGACGGGGTGACGTGCAGCAAGTACTAGCTGCCATTTACGGTGTGCATAATGCCAAGAAAATGGTGTCCTTCAATGGTGAGTCACACGATTACAAAATTTCTGGCTTCGTGTCACTACCAGAGGTTACTCGTGCCTCGAAAAACTATATGTCGTTGTTTGTTAATGGTCGGTGGGTAAAGCATTATTTGGTACAAAAAGCGATTGTAGATGCCTATCATACGTATTTACCAATTGAGCGTTTTCCGATTGTGGCACTCTTTATAGAGGGTGATCCTTATTTAACAGATGTCAACGTTCATCCTGCTAAGCATCAAATACGTTTAAGTAAAGAACCAGAGCTTCTTAAACTAATTGAGGAAACAATACGGGAGCAAATACGCAATATTATTCGAGTGCCGCAAATGGAAAAGAAGGAAAAAGTTCCAAAGCCTACAACCGAGCAGTTAAATATATGGAAGCCGGCACCAAAGCTTGATGTGGGGAAAATGAATGCCATTGTAGAAAAGCTTTATGATGTGCAAACTGTTCAGGAACAAAGCAAATTAGATCCTATAGTACCAGAGCCCGTCCCTACTGTTATTGAAGATAGCTGGCAACCAACACCAGTGATGGAAGTGAATCGTCCTGAAGAAGAAGTGACACTAGAAGAGCCAATGGAAGTTTTGGAGGATGAGCCTAAGAAAGAACCATTCCCTGCACTTGAAGTAGTTGGGCAAATTCACGGTACGTACATTGTTGCACAGATGGAGGATGGCTTTTATTTAATCGATCAGCACGCGGCTCAGGAGCGTATTAAATATGAATTTTTCCGTGAAAAGGTCGGTCAGGTGAACCCGAATGAACGTCAGACTTTATTGCTTCCATTGACTTTCCATTATGCAGCTGATGAGGCGCTTATTCTAAGAGAAAATAGGCAGGAGTTAGAAGCTGTCGGTGTATTTTTAGAGGAGTTTGGACAATCATCATTTGTCGTGAGAGAGCATCCTAGCTGGTTTCCTAAAGGAGAAGAACAAGAAATTATTGAGGACTTAATTGAACAGGTGCTGACAACTAAAAAGGCTGACGTCAAAAAATTACGTGAGGCGGCAGCCATTATGATGAGCTGTAAAAAATCGATAAAGGCCAATTATTATTTAACGAAAGAGCAAATGGAAACGTTATTACAAGATTTACGTAATGCTGATAATCCATTTACATGCCCACACGGACGTCCAGTACTTATTCATTTTACAACTTATGAAGTGGAAAAAATGTTTAAACGGGTAATGTAGTTGTTAACGCCTGACATTTTTGAAAGGGTGACAATGTATTGCCTCTCATACATTGCTGTATAATATCTACAACTTGAAGTGGAATGAAGAAATTTGTACGCTATTAAATATTCCAATGTCAATGTTGCCAGAGATGAAAAATTCATCAGAGATTTATATAAAAACTGCGCCAAGGATATTCTTTACTGGGGAAATTCTGTTTGCAGGTATAGTAGGTCTTGCACCGAATTTTTGGTTGACCTAACTTATCAATCCAAAATAGAAACACAACAAGGACTGGCTCTTTAAGCGATCTAGCAAAAAATTGTAGAGGTTACATGTATTTTCAAATCATAGCTAATGGGGGAAAAAGGTATGTTTTCATTTGAGCATCGTCCAAAAATTATGCATTTTTTAGAGCAATATAGCTTTGACGTATTAGTCATTGGTGGCGGGATTACTGGCGCTGGCATTGCGCTTGATGCTGCATCTAGAGGGTTATCAGTCGCTTTGATTGAGAAGCAGGATTTTTCTGCTGGCACATCAAGCCGTTCAACAAAGCTTATTCATGGTGGACTTCGTTATTTAAAGCAATTTGATGTAGGTGTAGTAGCTGAGGTTGGTCGTGAGCGTGAAATTGTTTATGGCAATGCTGTTCACGTTACAACACCTGAAAAAATGCTCTTACCATTATATAAAAAAGGCTCACTCGGACCATTTACAACATCATTTGCGTTGAAAGTATATGATCGATTAGCGGGTGTCAAAAAGCATGAACGTAGAACAATGCTGAACGCTCAGGAAACGGCAGCACTAGAGCCTTTACTTAATCGAGATGAGCTTGTCGGTGGTGGTTATTACGTTGAATATCGTACGGATGATGCCCGTCTGACAATAGAAGTGCTGAAAAAAGCAGTGGAATACGGGGCACTATGTCTAAATTATGCGGAAATGACAGAGTTTTTATATCAAAAGAAAAAGCTTGTAGGCATAAAAGTACAGGATCATGTGACGGGGAAAGAGATCGAAGTGCACGCTGCGCAAATCATCAATGCTACTGGACCTTGGGTAGATGAGGTTCGTCAAAAGGATAAAGTAGCAGACAAAAAGCAATTACGTCTCACAAAAGGAGTTCATATCGTTCTTGATCAAAAGGATTTTCCATTAAGGCAAGCGGTGTATTTTGATATAGTAGATGGGCGTATGGCCTTTGCAATTCCACGTGATGGCAAAACCTATGTAGGAACAACAGATACAGTTTACGAGGGAGATCCTGTACATCCTGTCGCTAGCAAAGAGGATGTTGATTATTTAATTGCTGCTGCAAAAACTGTTTTTCCAACAGCAAATATTTCAAGAGAAACAATTGAATCGTCGTGGGCAGGTGTACGTCCACTTATTTATGAAAAAGGAAAGGATCCATCTGAAATTTCACGAAAAGATGAAATATGGACAGCTCCAAGTGGACTAATGACAATTGCAGGTGGCAAACTAACAGGCTACCGTCAAATGGCAGAAACAATCGTTGATAAAATTGTGAAAACACATAATTATAAGCACGCAGGTCCATGTATCACGCGCGAGTTATCACTTTCCGGGGCAAAAGGTATTAACGCTATCAATTTCCCTGATTATAGTACCTATAAAGCAAGAGAGGGCGTTCATTATGGCCTTAATTATGATGAAGCAAAACAGCTCGTACAAAAATATGGCACAAATGTAGATGCGTTATTTAACCAAGTGAAATATTTGCATGAACATGGAAGTACGATGCCTCTTGCCTTACATGCAATGCTACTTTATGGTATAGAAGCAGAAATGGTGTACACACCAAGTGATTTCTTTATTCGACGTACAGGCTTATTATACTTCGATATTGATGCGGTAAAACGTTATAAACAGCAGGTCATTCAAGTTATGCAACACCGTTTTCACTATACAGAGTCACAAAGAAATACGTATATCGCTCAACTAGAGCAAGCTATTTTAGATGCAACAAGTTTTGTATAGGAAGGAGTGCAAATAATGGAGCGCTATATTGAAATGTCAGATGGTCATTTTCTGTTTACTCGAACATTCAAGCCGTCGAATCCATGTATTGGTCATATTCATATTTTACATGGTATGGCGGAGCATAGTGGACGTTATGTAAAATTGGCTCGTACTCTAAATGAAGCTGGCTATGCGGTGACAATGCATGATCACCGAGGGCATGGAGAAACAGCCGCCTATAATGGCACACTAGGTTTTTTTGCTGAACAAAATGGGTTTGACCGTGTAGTAGAGGATGCTCATGAAGTCGTTACGTCTTTACATGCACAGTTTGCAGATGTGCCTTTGATTTTATTTGGTCATAGTATGGGGTCGTTCATTACTAGAAGATATATACAGTTGTATAGCGATCATGTAGATAATGCGATTCTTTGTGGAACCGGGAATGTGACAGCATTGCATACGATGGGAAATTTTGTAGCAAAAGCATTGGCCAAGCAATTTGGTAAAGAGACACAGAGCAAAATATTAAATAAGCTTAGCTTTGGTAGTTTTAATAAGCAGTTCCCAAGTTCGAAGACTGCGTATGACTGGTTATGTTCGGCAGAGGACGAGGTCCAAAAATATATAGATGATCCGTATTGCGGCTTTATACCAACAAATCAATTTTTTGTGGATTTAACATCTGGTTTTATGTCGTTAAATCGTAAAAAAGAGATAGCTAAAATAAAGCAAGAGTTACCGATATTATTGATAAGTGGTAGCAAGGATCCAGTTGGAGAACAAGGTCAAGGCATATATGCTGTGGCAGAACAATTTGCAGCAGCAGGCATACAGGATGTGACGGTTTACTTATTTGAGGATAAACGTCATGAAATCTTGAACGAGGATAATCAAGAGGCAGTCTATCAAGTTTTATTACGGTGGTTAGAAAAATATGATACAAGATAAAATACAGCAAGCAGAGGTCGTAGCAATCGTAGGACCTACTGCTTCTGGTAAAACAGCACTAAGCATTGAGTTAGCGAAAAAATATAATGGCGAAATCATTAATGGTGACTCTATGCAAATCTATAAAGGTTTAGATATTGGTACAGCGAAAATTACTGAAGAAGAGATGGAAGGTGTGCCACATCATTTAATTAGCTTTAAAGAGCCAACGGAGCCTTTCTCAGTAGCTGACTATCAAAAATTAGTGCGAGCTAAGATTGCAGAAATTCAAGCAAGTGGCAAGCTACCGATTATTGTAGGTGGCTCAGGCTTATATGTACAGGCAGTGCTCTATGACTTTCAATTTACAGAGGAGCAGGTAGATGAGGTGGCACGGAAAGCCTATTATGAGGAACTTGAGAAATTAGGTCCAGAGGCTATGCATGCTAAGCTTAAAAAACTTGATCCACAAACAGCAGAAACAATTCATCCAAATAATACTCGTCGTGTCATACGCGCGTTAGAAATGATTGAACTTAGTGGCGTTTCAAAGGCAGCAGAAGCACAAAATCGTGGAGAAGTCCCACTTTACAATCATGTAATTTTAGGGCTAGGGCAAAATATGTCACGCGAAGAGCTCTATGATCGAATTAACCGCCGTGTCGATTTAATGATGGAAAAGGGGCTTTTGGAAGAAGTAAAGGGTTTATGGCAACAAAATATACGTGGTGTGCAATCAATCCAAGCAATCGGCTACAAGGAATTATATGACTACCTAGATGGCAAATGTTCTTTAGAAGAAGCCATTGACAGTTTGAAACAAAATTCTCGCCGCTATGCGAAAAGACAGCTAACATATTTCCGCAATAAAATGGATATATACTTCCTTAAAAATGACGAACAACTTTAATTGATCTCGCCTTATCGTAGATTTTGTTTTTATACTTTTGATAAATTTCTAAAAATTACTAATTGCTAAATTGGTAGAACATGCTACTATAGGAATGAAGAGGTAGAAAGAGAGTAGGGGGAGGCATATTTGATGAAATCAATTAACTTGCAAGATACGTTCTTGAACCATCTACGTAAAAACAGTGTTTTTGTAACTGTGTTTCTGTTAAACGGATTCCAGTTAAAAGGGACTGTGAAATCCTATGATAATTTTACAGTGTTATTAGTAGATGTTGATAGCAAACAGCATCTTATTTACAAACACGCTATTTCTACATTTGTTCCAGCAAAGCAAGTCGATTTTTTAGAGACAGAAGAATAAATAACTATATTTAAACAGTTAGTGTTGTCGACACTAGCTGTTTTTTTGCCTTCGGGCTATAATGTAAGAGGAAATCGACATATTGGAGGACTACACATATGAAATCTATGGATACAACACAATTATTAGAACTATTAGATGCAAACAAAGACCTATACATTATTGATGTACGTGAAGATGATGAAGTGGCACAAGGCATGATTCCTGGTGCTCAGCATATTGCTCTTGGGACAATCCCTGATCGCTTAGACGAATTAGATTCTTCTAAGCCATACGTTATCGTTTGCAAGGCTGGCGCTCGTTCAGCAAATGCTTGTGGATATCTAGACGCTCAAGGCTTTGACGTAACAAACCTTGAAGGCGGCATGCTTGCTTATGATGGAGAGTTAGAATTTAAATAATGGTCGATTTAAACCCTCGTGGTTTTATCAAGACCTAAATTGTAAAAGTCATAAAATATAAAGGGTGATACATATTAGTCATATATAATATGTATCACCCTTTTACTTCTTGCTCAGTAATCGCACCTGGTTTGGATATTTACGTTAATATCGATGTTTATCTTGTGGAAAATTTTACTTAAACTCCCACAAAAGAATGTAATCACCTTTCATTTTCTGTGGTGTAGAGCTGCGGTGAAAGTCGCACGTACGATGTGGACAGGGGGAAAAGCTGGCGATAATTTCAAAGGCTTACCATGAGGTGTTTTCTTATGAAAAAAGTTCTTATATTAATTATTGCCATTTCTCTTTTTGGCGTTTTATCAAAAACTAAAGCAATGATAATTGAATATGCAAAGGTTAATTTATCCGTATAATTATGCCTTTAAAATGGATTCTCTTCAACAGACTATCTCAATAGTCTTGACAACCGCAGACTATCGCAGTAGTATTAGTGTGTGGCAAACTATTGCAATAGTCCACTTAAGAAAAGGAGCATGCGCGTATGCAAGTTAAATTGTTTGATTCGGAATTACAAGTCATGAATATTTTATGGGAAGAAGGCGATTTGACAGCTAAACAGCTCTCACAAATGTTAAACGAACGAATAGGGTGGAATAAAAATACCACCTATACCGTCATAAAAAAATGTATAAAAAAAGAGGCCATTGAAAGAATTGAACCTAACTTTATCTGTCATCCAATCATCAGAAAAGAACAGATACAAGAACAAGAAACGACGGAATTGATTGATAAAATATTTAATGGTTCTAAAACTTTACTATTCGCATCCCTACTAGACAAGAAAAAAATGTCCGCGAGTGAGATCGATAAATTAAAGCAAATTGTTAAAGATCTTGAATGAGGAATTATGATATGAGTATCCTCAACATGAGTGTAGACGCATCTCTCCTCCTCATCATTGTGATATTGATGAGGATGTTAGTAAGAAATAAAGTGCCAAAACAAACATTTTTAATTCTTTGGGGAATCGTTGCATTTAAACTACTCATCCCCTACTCTTTTTATTCAAAGTTGAGCATACAGCCTATGCTGAAAAACTTATTTGTTACGCTCACTTACTCAAATGATTCGGAAAGTATGCACAATACAATCGAAATCGCACAAACATCAAACACGTTCTATCACCAGCTTTTGCTTGTGATGACAAGCGATTTCGTTCAGTACATTTGGGCATGTGGGGGTATCGTGGTTTTGCTATTCTTTATAGTGGCCTATGTTAGATTTTATAAAGAATTTCAAACAGCCATCCCAGTGAAGAATAATGAGTATCTAGATCAATGGCTAAAAGATCATAAGTTAAAAAGAACTATTCAAATTGCAGTATCAGATAGAATAAAAACCCCATTAACATATGGAATCTTTAAACCAGTCATCTTATTGCCGAAATCAACAAATTGGGAAGACGCTACAAATATTCAGTTTATTCTCACGCATGAATTAATTCATATTAAACGTTTTGACGTTTTGTGGAAAGTAATTTTAACGATTATGGTAGCTTTGCATTGGTTTAATCCATTAGTTTGGTTTATGTATTTTTTAGTAAACAGAGACATTGAATTGTCTTGCGACGAAAGGGTTATTAGACAGTTTGGAGATAAGGCAAAGTCAGCATATGCACTATCTCTCATCAATATGGCAGATGAAACCTATACGGTTACGCCGCTTTGTAATCATTTTAGTAAAAACGGGATTGAAGAAAGGATAGTGTCCATTATGACCTTAAAGAAAAAGTCGGTTTTAGGAACAGTATTAGCGTGTACATTAGTCATTGGAGGTATGACCGTCTTTGCGGCAACTGGCCAAGAGCCACCAACGCTGAAAGAAGGCAAAGAACGAAATGCAGTTATTGTTACTGATGCTTCAAATAGTACGATGGAACCACATGTAATCGCAACAAATAAAGGCAAAGAACGAAATGCAGTTATTGTTACTGATGCTTCAAATAGTACGACGGAACCACATGTAATTGCAACAAATAAAGGCAAAGAACGAAATGCAGTTATTGTTACCGAGGCTTCAAATAGTACGACGGAACCACATGTAATCGCAACAAATAAAGGCGAAAAATGAAATGTAATTATTGTTACTGATGCATCAAATAGTACGACGGAATAGCGTTTAATCGCAACAAATGAAGAATAAATAAGTTGCTCCAAAGACTAGTCCTGAAATCCGGGACTAGTTTTCATTTACTCCATCATTTTTTCATAATAAACTCAATTTCTTCCCACTTTGTTGGTGTGGTTTTAAAATAAAGTTTGATGAGAAATCCTATTAGCTTTAAAGTTAATAGGATTTCTTATTAAACAATAAAGTTAGATGATCAAAGAAAAGAAGTAATACAATTTAATATTAGTTTCGATGAACCGCAGCGAAAGATAAGAAAAAGCCATTCCCTCCACAAGTGGAGAGAATGACTTTCCTTCATAAATCGCAAAACTACTGATTATAGTTTTGCCCAACGTTCCTCTAACCAGTTCATAAATTGTACACCTTTGTCGCCTTCATACGCATCAAAGACATCTAAACGCATACGTTTTAGTTTATCCGCAAAGTCTGCCACTGTATGGTCCTTTGGCAAGCTCTTTTTCACCCTCAGGAAAATTTTGTCTGTGCCTTTGATAATATCAAAACGTGCAGGTGATGGCTTCTCTACGTCCTCACCAAACGCCACGAGTGCTTCATAGGCTGCTAATTGCACCTTGTTGACAGTATCATGCTGCATACGATTTTTTAATAAATCAATGATTTTGTCATGTTGATAAGCCGATAACATTTCGACTGCGTCTAAACGCTCTCGCCAGCTAGACGTATAATTGGCCTGTTTTTTTAATGTTTCATACTGCTCCGGTAATGCTGTTTCAAACTGTTTCAAGTAATTGCACCTCTTTTTTTAACTAGAGGAAAAATGAATTCTTCTTCTGCTTCTCTTATTATACGTTGTCTGGGTGAAAATAGCGATGAATCGCTGGTAAGGAAATATATAGAAAATGGAAACTAACTACATTAAGGTGAACCGTATCATAAGTATGTACTATTCTTTATTAGATTTGCTTTTCTTATTAAACTCCCATGAAAGAACGTAATCATCTTTCATTTTCTGTGGTGAAGTGCTGATTTTTGAACTTCAGAAGATGAAAAACAAATAACAACAACTAGTATTAATATTCAAAAAGCAAATTTAGAAGATGTATTCTTAAATATGACTGGAAGTGTTTTGAAAGTATGAATAGTTTTGTGAATTTGTCTTCTATATTTTTAAAAATGGAATTAAGAAGTAAACAAGCGGCTATTATGAGTACTGTGTTCCCTATTTTAATGATGGCTTTAATGGGTACAGCAGGAAAAGATGCGGCAAGAGATGGTATGTCATATATGAACTATATCTTTCCAGGTATTCTAGGAATGGCTTATGGAGCTATCGGTCTAATAGCTTTACCTGTGATGATCGTTTCATATAGGGAAAGGGGTATTTTAAAAAAAACTAAAGTTACGCCAATTTCTACATCAAAAATAATGGTATCAATTTTTAGTACACAGCTTTTCATTATGGCTATACAAACAGTTATTATATTGGGCATCAGTGTTTTTATTTTTAATGTCCAATTAAATTTTAGTTCTATTTATACTCTTTTATTGATTCCGTTGTTATTGATGGGTGGTCTTAGTTTATTAGGTGTAGGTTTAATAATCGGAATATATGCTAATAACGCAAAAAACGCCACTACTATGGGAAACCTTTCAAATCTTGTATTCATTTTTTTAGGTGGTACTTTCTTCCCGAGTGATGTGTGGCCAAAATTTTTAATGCCATTTGTTTATATTAATCCACTTAATTATATTATTGAAGCTATAAGAAAAACACTTATCTTCGAGACTCAAAATCTTAATACTTATCTAACCGAGTTATCAGTATTAACTGCTATAGCAGTAATTACGTTAGTATTTTGTGTTAAAGTTTTTAAATATGAATAATCAAGTATATTCGTTCACTTCAAAATGTCAACAATGCTCAACAACTTTAAATATTGACACTAAAAACACTTTATCGTAAATTTAAAATAATTGCATAAAAGCTTTAGGTGCCCATTGCGGGAGAATAGGGAATAAAGTGAAAAGCTTTAGCGGTCCCACCACTGTAAAAGGGAGTTTCATAGAGAATGCCACTAGCAATGTTCTGGGAAGGTTCTATGAAATGTTGAAATTGAGCCAGGAGACCTGCCTAACTGCTTCGTATTTTATAGACGATGGAAAAGTCTGTAGTTTATTTGTTATGAAATAAACTACAGGCTTTTTATTTTTTTCTCTAGATCAATCTTCGAGTAACAAGGGCAAAAAAGAAAGGGGAAATTTTCATGCAATTATTACAACAAACGATTCAAAACATTCAAAGTGTGGACAACAAAATGATGGAGACAGCAAGGGAGTACATAGATGCACTTAGCAAGCCTCCAGGAAGCTTGGGGAAACTTGAGTCTTTAGCAGTGCAACTATCAGGAATTACTGGAGAACTATTTCCGGCGATTGATAGTAAAGCAATTATTGTCTGTGCAGCAGATCATGGTGTTTATGATGAAGGGGTAACGTCAAATCCGCAAAATGTAACGGTCTTTCAAACATTAAATTTTCCTAGAGGAGGAACAGGTGTCTGCGCTGTAGCGAAAATAACAAATGCCAAAATAGTCACAGTAGACGTTGGTGTTAAAGAGGATATTCCACTTGATGCTGGTGTCATCATTAAAAAAATTAAATACGGAACGGACAATATGGCAAAAGGTCCTGCTATGTCAAGGGAAGAAGCCATTCAATCAATTGAAGTAGGAATTGAAGTAGCTACGGAGGAAATAAAAAAAGGGATCAATGTACTCGGGACAGGTGAAATGGGGATAGCTAATACAACACCGAGTGCTGCAATATTATCGGTTCTTCATGAGTGTCATCCAAGTGAAGTAACAGGATTCGGTGCAGGTGTTGGACCGGGGGGGCTGGCACATAAAGTAGCAGTCATTCACAATGCCATTGCATTAAATAAACCAAATCGAGACGATGCGATTGATATTCTTGCAAAAGTTGGTGGGTTAGAAATAGGCGCTATGGCTGGGGTTATACTTGCTGCAGCTGTCAATCGCAAACCTGTTGTGATCGATGGCTTTATTTCTACTATTGCTGCACTTATTGCATACGAACTTGAACCAAAAGTAAAAGACTATATCATTCCTTCTCATGCTTCTGAAGAACCAGGTGCTAAAATTGCAGCTGAATTGCTCGGGGTTGAACCGATGCTACAGATGAATATGCGATTGGGCGAAGGCTCTGGTGCAGCTTTAGCGTTTCCTATTTTGGATGCAGCAAGCTCCATGATGAAAAACATGGTTACATTAGAGGAATCTATACTGCTGTTAGAAAAGTAATTTAAAGATTATGAGGTTCTCAAATAAGTTTTTTATTTACAGGATTAAAAAAACAAGCCCAAATAACAGCTATTTGGGCTTGTTGTTATGCAGTGATGTAAGGAAACGTGGCTATGCCCGCTGCAACTTCCGTAACGGTAAACGCCATTTTTTCATATATGAAAGAACTCTTAGTGCTGTAATTACACCAAATAATACATATAAAAAGAAATCCCCTGAAAATAATTCAAGCCCGATGATAAGCCCGGCTAGTGCTGCCCAAACACCATAGACTTCATCACGGAGGACTAGTGGTTGTCGTCTAGCTAATAAATCTCGAACAATTCCACCACCTGACCCTGTTAAGACAGCAGCTACAATAACGGCACTAATGGACATGTCGAGCTTCACGGCATAGAGGGCACCTTGAATCGCAAATGCTGATAAACCAATAGCATCAGTGAAATTGCCCCAGCGATGCCAATGTTGAATGAGGCGATGTGGAAATAAGAAAAAAATTGTAATTGCTGCAATGGCAATTTGGAACATCATATCCTGCCCCCACAGCGTTGTTACAGGTAATCCTATGAGCAAATTTCGTATAGCTCCTCCGCCAAAAGCGGTTACAATTCCGAGTATATATACACCGAATAAATCGTATTCTTCCTCCATTGCAATTATTGCCCCGGAAATAGCAAAGGCAATTGTTCCAATAATACTAAAAACCTCCCAAGCCAACACTTTCACTCCCTATATGAATTGATCTTTTCTATTAGTTACAAACACTTTTTTGTAGCGTAGAAGTTTCTACTAAGAAAAGTATCAACTAATGCTTTGGAATTATCAGATATTAAATATCCTATTATAGCAGGACGTAATAGATTAATTCCGCAATTTAGATTAGCGTAAAATGCAATTAGAAACAATAGCAAATTTTGCAGGCAAGCTCACAAATTGTTAAGATAAGATTTGAACAAAAGTGAAATGGAGAAGAATAAAATGACTTTTACAACCAATTTAATGGAAGAAACACTAGCGTTAGCTACTAAAATAGAAGAAAAGGTGCGTCCTTTTCATGCAAAGGTAGAGGACATGGCGTTCTTCAACCAACAAAAAGTGCTCGCTGCGTTCCGAAAGCATCAAGTAAGCGATTATCATCTACACCCGTCTAATGGTTATGGCTATGATGATGAAGGGCGTGACAATCTAGAGCGTGTATATGCAGAGGTCTTTGGAGCGGAGGCTGCCATTGTACGTCCGCAAATTATTTCAGGTACACATGCAATTACGCTTAGTTTATTCGGCGTGTTACGTCCTGGTGATGAATTACTTTATATTTCGGGTCAACCGTATGATACATTGCAGTCAATAGTCGATGGCGGCGACAAGGACACGGGCTCTTTAAAGGATTATAAAATCGGGTATCGACATGTAGATTTAATCGATAACAAAACGATTGATTGGGAAGGTGTTGCAGCTGCAATTACGCCAAATACAAAAATGATTGCTATTCAACGCTCGAAGGGTTATGCAACACGACCATCCTTTACCGTTTCGCAGATTGCAGAAATGTGTGCAAAAATCCGCGAATTAGCACCAGATGCTGTTATTTTTGTTGATAATTGCTATGGTGAATTTGTGGAAGCACAGGAACCAACGGAGATTGGTGCTGATTTAATGGCAGGCTCACTGATCAAAAATCCAGGAGGAGGCCTTGCGAAAATTGGAGGTTATATTGCTGGTCGTGCAGATTTAGTAGAAAAATGTGCTTATCGTATGACATCACCAGGTATTGGTGCTGAAGCTGGTGCTACATTAAATACACTCGGTGATTTCTATCAAGGCTTTTTCCTAGCACCACATGTTGTCGCGCAAGCATTAAAAGGTGCCATTTTCACAGCAGCAATGCTTGAGGAAATTGGGATGAATACATCGCCAAGCTATGAGGCTGATCGTACGGATTTAATTCAAGCTGTTTCTTTCCAAACAGCGGAGCAGATGATTGCCTTTTGTCGTGAAATACAAGCGAACTCGCCGATTAATGCGCATTATGCACCAGAGCCAGCGTATATGCCTGGTTATGAGGATGATGTCATAATGGCGGCAGGAACATTTATTCAAGGTTCCAGTATTGAACTCACAGCAGACGGTCCTATTCGTCCACCGTTTACAGCATTTATTCAAGGTGGGTTAACATACGAACATGTGAAATTTGCTATTTGTAGTGCAGTACAAAAAATCCGAAAATAGGAGATAAAAAACTATTCAATACATCCGTTTTGAATAGTTTTTTACAATTTTTCATCAATTCGAAAAAAATATTTTAATCCATGTAAGGAAACCTTACATGACTAGTTGACAGTGTAAAAATTTCGTTATATGATTAGCGGGTATTGGAGGGACTTAAATGAGTCGTGAAATTAGACGAAATATGCCGTTATTATCCATGAATATTGTGATGCAATTAACTGAGCTTTCGGCACGTCAAATTCGTTATTATGAAGAACACCATTTAATTGAGCCGCACCGAACAGAAGGCAATCGTCGAATGTTTTCATTAAATGACGTCGACATACTGCTTGAAATTAAAGATTACTTGGAACAGGGCATGAATATGGCGAAGATTAAAAAACTATTCGCTAAAAAGAATGACGCTGTTGCAACAGAAGAACCAAATTTAAGTGACTCAGAATTACGTCGCATCATGCGTGAAGAAATGCGTCAAGCACAGCGCATGCAAAAATCATCCATCCGACAAGGGGATTTATCTCGATTCTATTAATTAAAGTAAACGTACGCTTTTGGTGAACAGTTTAGATTATTTTAATAGGATAGGGTAATAATAAAAGCTAGACAATTTATAGGAGTGTGGAAAACTGTGGGTAAATACACAAAAGAGGACATTAAACGTCTTATCGAGGAAAAAAACGTAAACTTTATTCGTTTACAATTTACAGATATTCTTGGCACAATCAAAAACGTTGAGATTCCTGTAAGCCAATTAGACAAAGCTCTAGAAAATAAAATGATGTTTGATGGCTCTTCTATTGAAGGCTTCGTTCGTATCGAAGAATCGGACATGTATTTACATCCGGATTTAGATTCTTTCGTAGTGTTCCCTTGGACTTCTGAAAAAGGTAAAGTAGCACGTTTCATCTGTGATGTATACACTGCTAAAGGCGAGCCATTTGCTGGTGACCCACGTAACAACTTAAAACGTATCCTTAAGAAAATGGAAGAGATGGGCTTCTCAAGCTTCAATTTAGGGCCTGAGCCAGAATTCTTCTTATTCAAATTAGATGCAAAAGGTGAACCAACATTAGAAGTAAACGACCATGGTGGTTACTTCGATTTAGCACCTACGGATCTTGGCGAAAACTGCCGTCGTGATATCGTTTTAGAGCTAGAAGAGATGGGCTTTGAAATCGAAGCATCTCACCATGAGGTAGCTCCTGGACAACATGAAATCGACTTTAAATATGCAGATGCAATCACAGCTTGTGACAACATCCAAACGTTCAAATTAGTAGTTAAAACAATTGCACGTAAACATGGCTTACATGCTACATTCATGCCAAAACCATTATTCGGTGAAGCTGGCTCTGGTATGCATTTCAATGTTTCATTATTTAAAGGTAAAGAGAATTCATTCTACGATGAATCTACTGAACTAGGTCTTTCTGAAACAGCAATGCAATTCATGGCGGGTGTCCTTGCTCACGTTCAAGGTTTCACAGCTGTAACAAACCCAACAGTTAACTCTTATAAACGTCTTGTACCTGGTTACGAAGCACCATGTTATGTAGCATGGTCAGCTCAAAACCGTTCACCACTTATCCGTATTCCATCAGCACGTGGTCTTTCAACTCGTGTAGAAGTACGTTCTGTGGACCCATCTGCAAATCCATATTTAGCAATGGCTGTTATTTTAGAAGCTGGTCTTGAAGGTATTCGTCAACAATTAACGCCACCAGCTGCGATTAATCGTAACATCTATGTAATGACTGAAGAAGAGCGTAAAGCGAACGGCATAGTAAACTTACCACCAGCACTTGACGATGCTTTAGCATTACTTGCTAATGATAAAGTAGCGCAAGAAGCTTTAGGTGAGCATATCTATGCAAACTTTAAAGAAGCAAAAGAAATCGAGTTCGACATGTACCGTACAACAGTACACCAATGGGAACGCGACCAATATTTAAAAATGTACTAAAAATAGTAACCGAGTACCTTATATAGGTGCTCGGTTTTTCTTATGAAATGAGAGTAAATAGTAAACGATAGTAATAGGCATTTTCAAAAGAGAGTGCTATTGAAAAATATGCGATGAGGTATTTTTAACCTCATCGCATATTTATTAATAGCCCATATGATGACGGTTCATGTGATGGTGATGATGATGCGGCATATGGCAAGGATCCGGTGGCATTTCACAAAGTGTATGAGTTTCGCAACATTCATTCACTACAGACTCAGTGCAAGGGAAATGATACTGATGATCAATTATATGTTTATTAACTGTTGTTACATGTGCTGGCTGTACATGTGGTACAACTGTATGGATGTAGTTAGTGCGTACAAATTCTTCTGGTGGACAACAATATGGTGGCTCAAATTGAGTTGGACATGTTATCGGTGGACAACAATGTGGACCTTTTGCATGATGATGGTGATGCATATGTTGCATATGTTGCATATGCTGCATATGATGCATACGTCTATCCATGGTAAAACCTCCTGTTTTGATAAGTTGTGGTTCATAACTAACATATGAGATGAAAGACAATGTGGTCTATTTGTATGCCTATTAAGGGCTGGTTAAATCTCTTAGGCAATCAAAATAGGTAGGATTCATGGAGAGTTTCACCAAATTTCAACTGACTCAGCTATTGTAAAATTGAGCTTTGTAGAAAGGTAATGGTACAAAGAAAAAATGCAGATAATATTAGCAGAGAATAATAATAATATTAAAATTTAGATTGAATAAAAATTCATTTTGTTGTAGAATTAACCGTTGTATTGTAGGTTTACGATATTTTTTAAGTTCATAAAAATGAATGATAGTGATTATTCTAAAAGAATTAATGCATAGAATTTTTGCATTGCGGATGTTAATTATAAAAAAAGTAGTGTTTGGGTGTTCCTTTATTACTTTTTAGAGGAATGCTTTTTTTATTTTGTCCCTCATTAACCGCTCGTAAATGCCCAATTGCTGAAGACTAGTAATCAGCGAGAATGAATAAATTTCCACTGATTAAAGTTTCACTTTATACAGATATACATTTTTTGGCGGTTTAACAGTACATAACTAACAAGCCTGATGTATACAACTTCGATAAAATTAGAGAAATGAGGCTTTTAATTATGAAAAAATATCCTACTTCTTCATACTTTTACTTCATAATCCCTTCTCTTATTGGTGTTCTATTATTCATGACACCTGTATTAACAGATGAGGGATGGAAAGTTCCAATTGCTATTTTAGCAAAGTTATTAGCAGGTGTTGTTGCACCTGTTATTAGTTACTTTACTATAATTATATTTGCGATTTCTGCTATTGGTTCACTCATTGCCAAATTCATTCCACGCAATAATACAAAGAATCCAAATATTTTAGATACATTATTTTATGTCAATTGGTTTTGGACAATTGTCCGAGTTATTGGTTTAGTATTTGCATCAATGGTTGTATTTGATTTTGGACCATCAGCGATTAACAATGAAAATACTGGTGGGCTATTAATGAACCCGGACGATGGTTTGGTAACATTTTTATTTACGATTTTCTTATTTGCGGGTGTGCTTTTACCATTTTTAACAAACTTCGGCTTACTTGAATTTTTTGGAACAATGATGGTGAAAATCATGCGTCCTCTCTTTAAAAGTCCTGGTCGTTCATCGGTCGACGCACTTACGTCATGGGTTGGGGATGGAACAATTGGTGTTCTAATGACGAGTAAACAATATGAAATGGGGAACTATACGAAAAAAGAGTCTGCTATTATTGCAACTAGCTTTTCTGTAGTGTCCATCACATTCTGTATTGTAGTATTAGATACAGTGCACTTGTCACGCTATTTTATCCCATATTATTTAACGGTTTTACTTTGCGGTCTAGTGTTAGCGATCATTATGCCGCGAATTTATCCGCTTGCTAACAAGGAAGATACTTATATCGATGGTACTCCAGTAGATTTATCACGTGAGGAATTACCTAAAGGCTATAACTCTGTGACACACGGCTTGGAAAATGCTTTAGCAGTCGCACATGCAAATCGTGATCCTCGCCAATTTATTAAAGATGGGTCTAGAAATGTGCTGGATTTATGGATTGGTGTAGCGCCCATTGTTATGGCATTTGGTACTATAGCTTTAATGCTTGCTGAATTCACTAGTATTTTCGCAGTTTTAGGGAAGCCATTTGAGCCTATTTTAACAGTGCTCGGTTTACCAGAGGCAGCTGAAGCAGCACAAACGATGGTGGTTGGTTTTGCAGACATGTTCTTACCTTCAATTTTAGGAGAAGGAATTGAAGCTGAAACTACACGATTTGTCATTGCTGTCGTATCTGTTACACAGCTTATCTATATGTCAGAAGTC
The DNA here is from genome assembly GCF_030209535.1 of Lysinibacillus sp. fls2-241-R2A-57. Classification (NCBI taxonomy): domain Bacteria; kingdom Bacillati; phylum Bacillota; class Bacilli; order Caryophanales; family Bacillaceae; genus Lysinibacillus; species Lysinibacillus sp. fls2-241-R2A-57. Next base: position 28,268 of record NZ_JARVRU010000002.1, on the reverse strand, counting down.
GGTGGCCTAATTTTAGGTACGAAAATTCCACTTAAATTTTTGGATTTAGTCGTTATTTTCTTACTACGTACAATTATTTCACTACCAATCGCAGCAATAGTTGCACATTTACTTTTCTAATCTAAAAAGCAATTGTTCGCATTTAATGAGTGCGAATAATTGCTTTTTCTTTATTTAAATCCGAGTGACAGAGGAGAATACCCGCGGAAGCAAGGTAATACCAACGCGCCAGAGGAGAAATATAGACGTCTGGCGTAAAAAAAAATCTATTTCACCACGCTTTAAAACAAGTTGGACTTAGTCATGAAAAAAATGAATAAATAACAGTGAACATAATACAACGGGCCACATAAATTCATTGAATTGGGAAAAACTACACCTAAAGTGATACGAGGGGTGATAAAATGGATAGAATTTTTTCTCTCTGCTTAAGTTCTTGTTGTTTATTATTTTCCCAACCAAGTGATGCCTATATTAATGATTCGCTCAGTCTTTACGAAGAAATTTATCCTGAAATAGGCTATAAAACGGTTGAATCAGCTACTTCAGATTTTGAACGGCACTTTCATCAAGAACTAAAGCTACCACTTCGAGTACCTCCTATTAGTTTTACACATCATTTTGGTCGGTTTAATAATCTGGATGGTGACATGAATGATTTTTTTGAAGTCACATTTGTTAACGATCAACTTCCTGAGCATCATTATAAAATAACTGTTCGTCCTAATCATTTCGAGTTGCCGTCTAAAAAGGAATATATAGTAAAGACATTCAGATTGAAAAACGGGACGACTTCAACCTATATGGAAATCTCGGGTTTCAATGTTCTTGCTTATGAAAGAGGAGATTGGCAATATATGCTGTGGATTGATAAAAGAGTTTCAAATAAGGTGACACCTGAAGTTTTAGTTGACATCGCTAATTCCATTGACTATACAACGCAAGAAGATAAGCGTGATTAATAAAAAATGCCAAGTCCTTTAATTGGGGCTTGGCATCATTTTTTTGTATTCCAAATAGCCTTTAGAATTATGCTGGATTGACGGAAGCATTTCGTATCGTCATTGTTATGATAGTGAAGAGTATTACACTAAAAACAAAAAAACTACTTAATAGAGTAAAGGTAGTCATATTTGATAGTAGGTCAAACAAAGAAGAATACAACTCAAAAATGATCACAACAATTGGAATTAAGCAAAGTAACCCTATAAAACTGTAACCGCCGATAGTTCCTAAGCGATAAAAAACAAGATTCAACAAAAGTCCAAAGATTAGGAAGAAGAGCAGTAAAACAGTATCAAGTACCATCGTTTGTAAAAATGAGGGAGTATTATCGAAAAGAAAAATAGGATGGATAATGAATAGGTTAGAAACGTAAGTAATTATTTTTTGTGTACAGGCAATAATGAAGGCGCTTATTAAGCTCCAACAGATGAAATAGAGCCCCACATTGAATATATATTGCAAGCGGCTTAATCCAAGTTTTAAAAAATAGGGAAATGTTTTATTTAATAGCTTTGTCGCCATCACCCCGTAAAAAATATAGACAGGTATAGAAATGGAGAGTGCAATGAAAAGATTTTGTCCAATGAAATTATCTAAGAATAACGAAAATAGAACGATTGAAAATAAAATACACCAAAAAGTTATAATCTGTTTTTTATAGCTTTGAAATAATATATAAAAGCTACCCTTAACTGTTTTCATTTATTAGTCCCCACTTTCTGCTGTTTACTTAAATACACGAGCATATCCTGTAATGAAACACGCTCAAGGATAATATTCTGTCCTTCGATGGATTGACCGTTAGCGTAGACAATTGCAGTTAGCTCCTGCATAAACATATGCTTATACATAATCTCTAACCCGTTAATTGCCTGCTCGACATCAGAAGCACTACCTTTTACAGCAACAATATGCTCATGCCATTCCTCCGCTGTTTTCTGAAGCAGTAATTGCCCTTCATGTAAAATAAGTATTTCTTCAAATAGCTCACTTGCCTCATCAATTAAATGTGTAGACAAAATAAAAAGTCTTGGGTTTTCGGTTTGTTGTTCAATTAATAAATCATAGAAAGTATTTCGGGCAGCTACATCAAGTCCGATATAGGGTTCGTCAAAGATTGTAATCCCTGCATTACTAGCAAAGCCTGTGATAATGCCTAACGCAGACACCATTCCTTTTGATAAACTGCGAACCTTATCCTTTGGATTTAGAGCAAAAACGTCGAGTAGCTCCATTGCGAGACGCTGATCCCACTTTGGATAAAAGAAGCTATTTGCCTTTAATGATTGTGCAATTGTCATTTCCTCTTGAAAGTTTCCGCTCTCTGCAACAAAACAAATATCACGTAGCGTTAAAGGTACATTGAAAACATTTTCTCCATTAACAGAGATGTTTCCTTTAGTTGTAGCGATAAGTCCTGATAATAAATTTAAGAATGTTGTTTTGCCAGCACCATTATGACCTAAAAATCCAATGATTTTCGGCCCTTCAATTGTAAAAGTGACATTTTTTAAAGCTTCCTTTTGTCTATATGATTTACTAACATTTTTCACTTCGATTTTCATTCGTTAACTCCCTTGTAACATATTTTGTAATTCTTCATCTGAAATACCTAATCTAATTGCTTCTTTCTTCAATGGCTCTATATGTTGCTTAAAGAAATTTTCCTTCCGCTCTGCAATTAATATCTCGCGAGCATCAGTACTAACAAACATGCCAACACCGCGTTTTTTATAAATTACGCCTTTATCCACTAATTCGTTCACGCCCTTTCCAGCTGTTGCAGGATTAATTTGATATTCCTTTGCAAATTCATTTGTGGACGGAATGCGATCTTCGGGTTGTAGGTGGCCATCTAAAATTCCATCCTCTATTCGTTCGCGTATTTGTTGGAAAATAGGCTTTTCATTGTTTAAAGAATGAATCACGATCCACCTCCTTGGTTAATTGGTTAATTACTTATGTAACTAACCATATAATGTCAGGGTATTTTTGTCAATGTTTATGATGTGAAAAAAATTAGTTGACTGAATGCATTCATTAAGTTAAGATAACTAGCGAATACGAAAGAGGTTCATAGCGCATACCCTCTATAAAAAACTATGGATGACGTCATTTACGCCATGTCCCAAAAATGCGGATATGGCTATTTTTTTTTATTAGGTTTCATGCATAATGGACTTCTCACAACTTGAGGAGGCATTTTTATGGCAGGTAGAACAGATGACCAAGGCTTACAGGATTTAACACTCCTTGGCAACCAAAACACAAAGTATTTATTTGAGTACTCACCGGAAGTACTTGAAGCAGTCGATAATTTGCATACAGGAAACGATTTTTTTGTGAAATTTAATTGCCCAGAATTTACAAGTCTTTGTCCAATGACAGGGCAGCCTGACTTTGCGACAATGTATATTTCTTTTATTCCAGATAAAAAGCTAGTAGAGAGTAAATCACTAAAGCTCTATTTATTTAGCTTCCGTAATCACGGTGACTTTCATGAGGACTGTGTCAACATCATCATGAATGATCTAATTAAGCTAATCGAGCCTCGTTATATCGAGGTATGGGGTAAGTTTACGCCGCGTGGTGGCTTGTCCATTGATCCTTGGTGTAACTATGGACGCCCAGGCACAAAATATGAAAAAATGGCGGAGCATCGTTTGATGAACCACGACATGTATCCTGAAAAAGTGGATAATCGTTGATGCTGTATTATTTAAATGGGTTGTTTGTTGGCTTTTTAATTTTGGCAAATGTTTTAGCCGTTAAAGTGTTTAGTATAGGCGAATGGATGATACTTCCGGCAGCAGCGATACTTATTATTTTCACCTATCCTCTTATTGATGTAATTTGTGAGGTGTACGGTAGGGAAGCGGGCAGTCGAACGGTTAGAACGGGGCTTATGGCGCAAGTGTTTGCGGCATGCTTTATTGCTATTGCCATTGCGCTACCACCTGCACAAGCCTTTGCTCATCAGAAGGAGTTTGAGATAATTCTTGGTGGCAGCATGCGTGTCATTATTGCAAGCCTTGTAGCGTATACGGTTAGTGTAAATTTGGATGTCATGATATTTAGTAAATTTAAGGAAAAGCATGGAAACGGTAAGCTTTGGCTACGAAACAATGCGTCTACGATGGTAAGCCAACTCATCGATACGGCACTATTTATTACGATAGCCTTTTATGGAGTAATGCCATTTAAAGTATTATTAACGTTGTTTATAACACAGTATATGTTTAAATTTTTAGCGTCGATTGTAGCAACGCCACTTGTTTATGGGCTAGTTTACGTTGCGCGAAAATTTGATAAACGCAAAAGCTTTGAGCCATCTCATTACTGAGATGGCTTTTTGATGTGTGCCTTGCCAATTAGATAAGCACTATAAGGTAAAAACGAAATGAGTTTTATAATAAACATACAGACAATCAAGCTCGATAGGAATAGAGTGAGGACTTGGAGAAAGGTTGTCGGTAATTGTACCGTATATGGAACTAAATATTCTTGAACAAGCCAATGAATCAAAAATATACCAAATGAATATTGACTTACTAAATTAATGATTTTTAGCTTCGGCACAATTTGACCAAATGCTAAAATGCATAAAGTTATTGAAAAAATAAATAACATCATATCTAATCGTCTAGATGTGATTTCAGTGGCTCCCAAATAATAGTTTATCGCCAGTATTGATGTTGAAAGAACAACGAAAACTAGCGTAGCCAATTTGTACTTACTAATATTTGATGCAACCCATCGATAATGCATACCGATTAAATAAGCAATTGCAAAGTAAGGAAGCCAGCCAACAAATAGTAAACGAACAAGATTATCATTTTCTATAAAGAATTCAATATTTAGCTTTACAAGAGTCATATATAAAATACCAAGTGCTAACATAATTGGAGTTAGCCATATGCTTGATAGCTGGTATTTTTTTATGATAAAGAACAGAATGTATAACTGGAAGATTGTCATGACAAACCATCCAGAAAAATCTCCTAAAACAATATGACGATACAGCGAATTCCAAAAGCTTTCATCATAATGAAGTAATGCGTTTACTGCATACAAAACACTAGCTGCAACAAATGGAATATAAACAAATTGGAAACGCCGCCATAAAAATTTAGCAGGCAGCTCAACTTGATAGCGTTTTGCTAAAATAATAATAGATAGTAAAATAAATGTTGGTGTCGCGAAACATAATAATAATCTAAAAAATTGATAGTACGGATTTTCGATATACCCGTTAATAATTTCCGTATTAGTTGTAGCGTGTAATAATACAATAGATAAGCAGGCAATTGCCCTCAAAACATTCCACTCATACACCATTTCTATCACCCACATTTCCGCAAATTTGAATGCAACAATTAGCAAGATTGACCCTAACTATTTATATGAGTATCGCATTCGTAGTAAAACTCATTGATTTATAAGATTGAAAATTTTTACCTTATATCATATGAGTATTTTATAGGTGAGAATATCACTTTTCACGGGTAATCTCAGTGGGAATAAAGACAATCTTTGATGAAACTCTTACATCAAAAAATATTAAAAAAAATCCCTCCAATTCCATGTCTATAGCTCCATTTTTGCATATGTGCCATGCAATCACGGAGCATATACTGTGGGTGAGAAGGGGGGAGGTGAGCGTTTATGAGAATTAACTGGAAGATCCGTCTTATGCATAAACCATTTTTACTGTCTCTATTTTCATTGATTTTTTTACTCGCACAACAAGTAGCAGCTATATTTGGCTATGATTTAATGAGTGCGATGAGTGAACAGCTAACAACCATCTTAAATACCGTTTTATCAATTTTCGTTTTAATGGGGGTTGTCGTAGATCCGACTACACGGGGAACCAGTGATAGTGAACGTGCTTTAATGTATCGAAGACCTAGATAAAGAAGGTAAAAATAAATCAAAAGTGTAATTTTACAACAACAAGAAATATGTTATAATATTGAAAAAATAACAAAGTGGGGAGGATGATTGAATGTCGCTTGAAATGGAGCAGAGGATTGCTAAACTCGAGCACGAAATGATGGATTTACGGCAGGAGTTAGAGGACTTAAAGCGTCAACAATCTGTTGGAAAAGCAAGTACACTGAATGTCGAAAAATCCATAATTGAGCAATCTACGCCAAAACCAGCGCAAAACCTAAAGCCAAATTCGATTCCAAAGCCAGATCCGAATCCAAAGCCCAAAACAATGCAAGCTCCAGAAAAAAAGGTACAGCCACAGCGAACGCTAGAGGAGCGAATTATGTGGGCATTACCAAAAGTATTTATGGTAATTTTAGTGATGGGGGTGCTTTGGGGTCTCAAGCTTGTGAGTGATTATGGCTATTTATCGAACGAAGTTAAAATCATCCTCGCCTATGCATTATCGCTTGCCTTAGCTGCAATAGCTTATGTGTTGGAGCATAGAAAAGTAGGATCACCAGCCATAACAATTTCTTTATACGGCGGGGCATTTATTGTTGGAATATTAACAACAGCCGCAAGTGCGATATTATATGAAATCATAGGTTTAACGTCGGCACTTATTATTGCCGTTGTTTATATTGGTTATGGTATTGCTATAAGCTATTTAAAGAAAAATGAGGTACTAACAGTATTTGTAGCGTTCACCTCACTATTTCTACCTTATTTACTAGAATATATGGATTTTAGTCCTGTTATTATCTTAATTTATGTAATCGTACTGTTTACGATGCTACAGTTTGTCATCTATCAACACAAACAAAGATTGGCATTATATATTGCAACCTTTTTCTCTGTGTTAGCTATCAGTATTGAAGCGTTTATGAATAATGACAATCAAGCTGTTTTTGCAATAGGTTTGCTTATTGTTCTATCTATTTTTTACACGAGCTGGTGCCGTTTATATGATGTAGAGTCTTCGTGGAAATATATTCATGTTGGATTCAAATTTAGTCTTGGAGCATTTAGTTTATTGCTCATGAACTTTATCATTAGACCCATTGAGCATGGAGAAGCATTATTACTCGTGTTAGTTGGCTTATTTGCAGTTTTAGCGGGTTATGGCTATAAGCAAAAATGGCAGGAGGCATTTGATAGTGCCGTAACACTCGCATTTATTACACTATTTAATACGCTACTAGTTATGAATTTACCAGGGACAGTGGATCATTTATTGATCCCGTTCATTACCTTTGCAGGCGTTATGATGAGTTTACGTTTACGAGCAAATATAATGAAGGTTATCAGCTCATTTTTATTTATGATTGCACTCGCTGTAAGCTTTCTTATTCATGAGCCATCACCTTTTTTCAGCATAGGTCATGCGAGCTTGATGATGCCTGGAATATATCTCCTGATTATTTATATATATGCGAGACGTCCAAAAGAAACACTGACTGTATTTGAACAGTTTATGAAAGATATGTATGTGATCGATATGTTAGCTGTTATCACAACTGGTTATTTCTTAGCTTATATTGGAAAGATTGATGTCACGTATTTTGCAGGTGTTAGTAATATTACGCATCTGACGTGTATAGTTCTCGCTTTATTATTTGTCGGATCGCTTCTAGTACCAATAAAATATAAAGGGCGTGCATTAACGCCAGCCCTTAGTGTATTTTTCCTTCTATTCACACTAATGCTTACAGCTATGCCGTACAATATGCATGGTATCGAATGGTTAAATATAGTGACAAAAATCGTGTATCTTGCTGTTATCGTAGCAATTACCGTCGATTTACTAATGAAGGGGCGCATTTATCAAATCTATCAAGGTCAAATGGAGAAACTTTTAGACCCAATTGTAACTACAGGCGTAGTGCTTACGATGTTAGTTGTTAGGAGTATACTATTCCAGCTTTCATACAACAGTATACTTGATTGGAAGCTAAGTATTGCGCTCTCTACTATCACATTATTCCTTACAGCAAGCGTTTCGCTATGGCTTAGCTCAGCTCGTCACTTACGAGTACTACGCATAACTGGCTTTATCATCTTAGTTTTTGCTTTTATAAAGCTTATATTCTTCGATTTGTCAGCCCTTGATTTACTAATCAGAGCAATACTGTTTATAACGGTTGGTGGAATTGGGTTGCTACTGTCGGGACGGTTGTTGAAAAAATAATAGAGATGGAAAAATAGCCTGTTAGAAGCATTTTCTAATAGGCTATTTTCATTATGAATATGTGAAGTTGTTAGAAAGCGGGTGTACCAAACATCCGCTGAAATAGAGGAACTCAGTCAAAGAACGCCACGTCCTATGGCAACGACTGAGTGTTGGCCTAAAACCTCCGGCGGATAAGAAATCGAAAAATTAGAGCGTGGAGCGTGTGATGAAAACTGATATAATTAACTTTATCAATACTAGAAGAACAGGAACTGTTTTAGAAGGACAACAATAATTTAGATGGCGCGCATACTTCAAATGTATGGGCGTCTATTGGTATAGGAGGACTTAAAAATGGAGATGGCTTATACAATTATCGTTTTACTTTTTGGGTTCGTTCTTGGCTCTTTTTTTAATGTAGTTGGCTTACGAGTACCATTAAAGGAGTCCATTGTCCGTCCACCCTCGCATTGCACTCATTGTAAGAGACAGTTGACCGCGCTTGATTTGGTACCTGTTTTGTCTTACGTATTTTTAGGTGGGAAATGCCGTAGCTGTGGTCAAAAAATTTCTTGGATTTACCCGTTGATGGAACTTATAACAGGCATATTATTTGCCTTGGCTTATTGGAAATTAGGCTTTAGTATAGAATTTTTCGTAGCACTATTATTGATTTCATTATTAGTGATTATTGTCGTATCGGATTTTGCGTATATGCTTATTCCCGATAAAATACTTTTATTCTTTTTACCATTACTAATTATTGGACGCTTAATATCGCCTTTGTCTCCGTGGTGGGATAGTTTCGTTGGTGCTGTCGTAGGTTTTGGCATATTATATAGTATTGCTGCCTTATCAAGAGGTGGTATGGGCGGGGGCGATATTAAATTATTCTTTTTACTTGGTCTCGTACTTGGCACAATACATACACTTCTGACACTATTTTTAGCAGCCGTGATTGGCATGATTGTTGGGATAGTGGTGTTAAAGGTACGCGGGCAGGGAAGGAAAACGCCTATACCATTTGGACCATCTATTGCGCTAGCAGCTATCATTGTCTATTTTTATGGAGCTGCGTTGATGAATTGGTATCTTGAATTTTGGTAAGTAGTAAATTTTGTGGATTTTTGGAGGGGATAATGTGAAATCAGTTATTGGTATAACGGCCTTTGCGGAGGATGATTTGTCCTCAAGATTGAATGCCGCCTACAGCAAAAGTGTCATTGAAGCTGGCGGTATTCCACTTATAATTCCGCTTGGCGTAGAAGAGGATGTAGCACAAATTTTATCATTGACAGACGGATTATTACTTTCGGGTGGACATGATGTGCATCCATTTCGCTTTGGTGCAGAACCTACACCAAAATTAGGGAAAGTTCATCCGGAAAGAGATTCAGTGGAGCTTGCCTTAATTGAAGCGGCCTATATTCGGAAAATGCCGATTTTTGGTATCTGTCGAGGGATTCAAATGCTCAATGTTGCGTTTGGAGGTACGATCTATCAGGATATTGAGAGCGAATATCATAGTCGTAAATTATTAAAGCACATGCAACAAGCGGCTCGAGGCGTTGCTACACATTATGTTCATGTTACACCTGATACTTTATTAACAACGATTATTGAGGAAGAGAAAATTGCTGTGAATTCATTTCATCATCAGGCCTTAAATATAGTAGCGGAAAAATTGAAAGTGGTGGCAAAATCAAGCGATGGTATCGTTGAAGCGGTAGTACACGAAGATTTACCATTTTGTTTGGGCGTACAGTGGCATCCAGAAGAGCTAGCTATGGCAGGAGATGAAGCATCGAAGAAATTATTCTCTGCATTTGTAAAGGCAAGCTTGAAATTCAAGGTAGAGGCATAAAGCTTTATATTGAAGGAATGAATTTGCGGGTACAATTCAAAATCCGAACGCAATTACGCCAAGAAGAAATCAACACTACATTATGGGGATAGGCTTAACTAAAGATATTGCAAAGAGTAAGGAATCCATTTTAAAGTGGATTCTTTTTTAGTTTTGTTCCATTAAAAAAATGGATAAGAAAAAGAGGTATATGCTCTTTTATGAACATAAAATCCTCTTTTAATACTTGAAAATGGAGATGCTTTTAGTGTACACGACGATAGAGACCAACAACTTGCCCCAAAATAGAAACTTGGTCTACGATAATCGGCTCCATTGTTGCGTTTTCAGGCTGTAAACGAAAATGATTTTTTTCCTTGAAGAAACGCTTTACAGTGGCTTCATCCTCTGCAGTCATTGCTACGACAATATCACCATTATTAGCCGTTGCTCTTTGTTTAACAATGACTAAATCTCCATCTAAGATGCCAGCTTCAATCATTGATTCACCCATAATTTCTAGCATAAATAACTGATCTTCACTTGTACCATAAATATCTGGAAGTGGGAAATACTCATCGATATTTTCAATAGCAGTTATCGGAGAACCTGCTGTAACCTTCCCAACAAGTGGGACATGTATAACATGTTGCTTTTGAATAGAATCCTCTGGCTCTAGGATTTCAATAGCCCGTGGTTTAGTTGGGTCTCGACGAATGAAGCCCTTTTGTTCTAAACGAGCTAAATGTCCATGAACTGTTGAGCTTGAAGCAAGTCCAACTGCTTCACCAATCTCACGTACTGATGGTGGATACCCCTTTGTGCGCACTTCTTCTTTGATGAACTCTAATATGGCTTCTTGTCTTTTCGAAACTTTTTTCATGATTGCTCACCTCTTTTTTCTAATCATTCTACTTATTAGTAGTATAACAGAATGCGAACACTTAAGCAAACATAGGTTCGAAAAGTGTTTGACAAAAACGTTTGTTCGCATTATTATGAGAACATATATTCCGAACAAATATTCTAAAAGGGGTTATGATTATGAACTGGTTAAAGAAAAATCCACATATTACTACTTTATTAGGGGCAAGTCTACTATTTGCAGCATATCTTTTTATAACAGATCCAGGCAATGTTACTTACACTGAAATTGAAATCGAACATGGTGATAGTTTATGGTCGTTAGCTGAACAATACTCTGGTAAAATGAAAACGGATGATTGGATTAAGCTTGTGAAAGCAGAAAATGAATTATCAAACGTTGATATTATTGCAGGTAAATCCCTAGTGATTCCAGTAGTGGGTGACCAGTCCAAACCCATAAATTCAATTGAAATTGCGAGAAATGAAAAATGATAAATACACTACAATCGGCTGTTGTCTATTGCCGTGTGAGTACAGAAAAAGAGACACAAAGTTCCTCGCTTGAACGTCAACAAGAGGAGTTGATGCGCTATGCTAAAGAGCAGGGCTACGAAGTGAAGAACGTTTTTAGGGATAAGCATAGTGGCTATGATGTGGAACGTGATGGCTTACTTGAAATGCTCGACTTTATTAAAGAAAAAGAAGTTAAAGCATTATTTGTACAGGATGAGACACGCTTAGGACGTGGAAATGCTAGAATGGCAGTATTGCATTTATTACAAAAAACTGAAACGGATGTTTTTTCTATGCGAGACGAGGGCCCTGTACAATTAAATGAAATGGATACGATGCTCCTAGAAATTTTAGCGATCGTAGAGGAGTACCAACGCAGAATTCATAATGCTAAAATACGTCGTGGCATGCGTCGTGCCGTTGAAAATGGCTATCGTCCTGAAAACAATTTATCAAATCGTGGAAATCCTAATGGTCAAGAACGTAAGGATGTACCTGTAGAAGAGATTATTAAGCTACGTAACCGAGGCTTCACTTTTGAGGAAATTGCCGTAACACTAAGAGGTCTAGGCTTTGATGTAAGCAAAGCAACTGTCCATAGGAGATATCGGGAACATCAAGAGATTAATAGCAAATAAAGTGACGTATCAATCAGTGGGAGCTTAGTCATCCCACTGATTTTTACTTTAAATAGCTAAGATTGAGGTAATGCAGAGAAGTGGCGGATTCCACCATAATCAATTAACTATAGTATAAAGAACTAGTTATGCCCATTCCTCATCTAAGACAGCATAGTAGTATTCATCCCACCACTCATCTCCGTTAGGAATACATTTTTTAAAATAACCTTCGCGTCTCATACCGATTTTTTCCATCACTCGATAGGATCCGATATTTTCTGGCTGGCATGTTGCAATAATTCTATGAAGCTTCATTTCCTTGAATCCATAGTCCAGTACAGCTTCTGCAGCTTCAGAGGCATATCCATTATTGTAATAGTTCGGATTAAATACCCAACCAATTTCATACGTATGGTCACCAAAACATGGATGGAAAACAATATGACCAATGACAATATTGTTATTTAGTAAAACAACAGGGAAGTATTTTGCTTTATCACCGCTATTTTCTGAAACAAACTTTCTTGCTTCCTCCTCATTAAAAACTCCCTCTGGAATGTATTTCATCACATTTGAATCTGAAGTATATTCATAGACAGCTTGCCAATCTTGAACCTCAAATTCTCTTATAATTAATCTTTTCGTTTTAATAAACAATTTCATTTTCCCCCAAGCGTAAATTGATCTTTTGACCCCTATAAATTAGTTTACACTTCTGACTTCAAAAAATCATGTATTATGTGGTATTTATTGTAAATGTTTATTTGGAGCATTTGAGGCTATGATGGGAGGAGTTTTGAATCGATCGGATTTATAAAAATATTATTGGGCATTATCCTTATTTATCAGCTCATCAATTTTAATATTCATTTTTTTCGCTTCAGATAGGTTATAAACATAAAATAGCAGCCAAATAAGAGTGAAAAGTAAAACACCAAGCAATAATGTGAACAGAGTCATTCCGATAGATGATGTTGGGAGCCAATTTAAAAATAAAGCAACAACAATAAATGTACTTACAGAAATTGCAAAATGGATAGCTATTTGTTGTAAAAATGTTAAACGTTCCACTTGATAGAAATATGAAGGTAATGCACAAGCAATTCCTACAATAATTGAACCTAAAACGTGTTGTGTAAAATTAGCCATAACAGCTTCCAAAAAAATATTTCCAAGAGTCCAATAACCTAAAAGATTAATAAAAACAAAAACTGTACAGCCCATACTTACACCAAATGCGACATTTTTTAAAAAATGCATCTATCCTAGACCCCCAAACGCTTTTTAAATTGCTTTCGATAATTGCGAGAAATCACTTCTTTAATTCCCAAAGCTAGCTCAATTTCCATTGTTCCATTAAATGAAGCTTCAATATTTTTAATTTTTGTGAGATTTATAATGGCTGATTTAGAAATCCGTATAAAATTACTCCCTAATTGTCGCTCTAATTCATATAAAGGTTTACTCAAAATAAGACGATGATCATCTTCATCATATAAAGCTAATTCTCTTCCTTCCGTTCGAATAACAATTATTGAATTTGGATCAATGATATATGTTTTATTATTTGCGATTCCTGTTAAAATTTGCTCTTCTTTTTCTTGTTGTAATAAAGAAATAGCAGCTTGTATCGTAGGCGTAAGTTCAGCTGTATATATTGTTACGTGTGGCTCTTCATACTCTGAATCTATTTTTATTTCTATTTTCAGATTTATCACCTCTCAAAAAAATTATAGCATATACAGCGTTTTGGAAAAGGCAGGTTATTCTTTGGAAAAGGCATCTTACACAACCATAACGACATGTTACTCCAAACATGTTGTTGGCATACTTTTCAATCGTTATATTGAGTTCAGAAAACAAGTATTTGGAAGTTCATGATTAGGAGGCTAGGGCTATTATGAGTGAGTTAACTACTTCAAGTGAAAGAAATAAAACTGGTTGGATATTAATAACTATTGCAACTATGCTGACAGCCAGTATAATTTTTTGGTTTTTCAATAATCCTGAAGGTTTTATTGAAAATCTAATTGGTTATAAGAGAGATGTGTTTTCAAACATATTTTTATGGATTTTTACGCTTTTTATTATAGTGGGATACATTGCCTATACAATTATTGCATTACCTTTTGTAAAAGCACATGTATTTACTATGTCTTGGCTAAAAGTAATCGGTATATGGATCGCTATTGTGACGGGGATCGTAGAAGAAGTGATTTTTAGACATTTACTTATGGAATACTTATTAACGAATGCATTTTCAGATTTAACGCAAATACTAATTTCTGGGATAGTATTTGGAATTGCTCACGGTGTATGGGTACTTTTGAGAGGGGATTGGAAGATTGCCTTACCTGTTATACTATCTACTACAATTTTAGGAAGTCTTCTCGCGATGCTTTATATTATGACTGGAAGAAGTACCTTCGCTCCAATCGTAGCTCATATGTTAATTAATATGGTGATTGAACCATGGTTAATGTTATCTGCTGTATCTGGAAAATGGGATAGTAAACTAAAGTAATTTGTCCTATTGGTAAGGGGAAGGTTAGTAGATCAGTATAGAAAGTTATCGAATCCTAGTTTATGCCGCCTCTATCGGCATTCCTGTTATTTTTCTACATTATGGCTTCATGACAACGATTTCCTTTACAACTGTTGCTGCATTTGATAGTGTTGGTGCGATTTTAGTTGTCGCTATGTTAATAGGGCCAGCTGCTACTTCCTATTTAATAAGCAAAACGATTAAACAAATGTTTTTGTATAGCATGCTGTTTGGGGCTTCAGCTTCGGTAATAGGTTATTATTTAGCGAAGCTTTGGGATACGTCCATTGCAGGGATGATGGAAACAACAGTAGTAGGTCAAAAAATCGCCGAGCGTCGAAGAAAATCACTCGTAAGTAAATTAGAAATTATGTAAAATAGAAACATCGTTTGATGGAAAAGAAATCAACAGCGTGTTAACCATATAAAATAATTGACCAGGCGCCCGTTAAAAAGTGGGTGCTTGTTTTTTTGTTTATTCATCATACGGTCTATATTTTGTATGAAGCTCCTTAGCTGCTTCATCGATAGGTTTTTTTCTCAGAAACCTCATCAGTATAAGCATTTACAGTTTTTTCTTTAGCTTCTTTTTGCTCACTAGCTGGAGCTTCTTCTTTAGACACACAGCTTCATCCTCACTACATGCAGTTAGTATTAATGTAGACAATGCTCCTATATAAAATATTTTCTTCATTTATAAGCAATAATGGGATTAAAAACTATCTGGTGCTTTCGTTAAATAATCCATAAAAATGACTACTCCGTGATGGGTGGTTTTTGTTTAATAAAAAAGTATTTTAAACATTAATGAAACAGCTATTAATTCAGCAACAGTTCCAATTAGCCCCAAAAACATACTTTTTCATTCATTGCCTTGTAGTATCTTTAAGAATAAACTGATGCTAGAAAGGTTGGTATAACTGCATTTTAAGGGAATACATGCTATACTTTGCATACCATATTCATTAAGATATGTACTGAAAGGTGTGTAACTATGTTATCAAAGGAAAAAATTAACCGAATCAATGAACTTTCTGCTAAGTCTAAAAATGGTACATTAACAGAGGCAGAAGCTAAAGAACGAACAGCGCTTCGTAAGGAATATCTAGATACATTTAGAGCAACGATGCGTGATACAATTGAAAACGTCAAAGTGGTAGATCCTGAAGGAAATGATGTAACACCAGAAAAAGTAAAACAAGCGAAAAAAAATAAATTTCTAAATTAATGTGACACATTTCCATAAAGTATGTAATAAAACGTTAATAGTATAACAAAAACATTGTTTTCTGAAGCAATGTTGACTAAACTGTAGAAGAACAATATATAGGACGAGAAAGGATGTCACAACATAATGACTCAACATGCGGATCAACTAGCGATTAATGCTATCCGAACTTTGTCAATCGATGCAATTGAAAAAGCAAATTCAGGTCACCCAGGTTTACCGATGGGGGCAGCGCCAATGGCTTATACGCTTTGGACAAAACAACTTCGCCATAATCCGGCAAATCCAAAATGGTATAACCGCGATCGTTTTGTACTTTCTGCAGGTCACGGCTCTATGCTTCTATATAGCCTACTTCATCTTGGTGGCTACGGCTTACCAATGGAAGAAATTCAAAACTTCCGTCAATGGGATTCATTAACTCCAGGACATCCTGAATATGGTCATACTGTTGGGGTAGAGGCAACAACAGGTCCTCTAGGTCAAGGTATTGCTATGACAGTTGGTATGGCAATGGCTGAACGTCATTTAGCAGCTACTTACAATAAACCAGGACATGACATCGTTGATCACTATACATTCGCACTTTGTGGCGATGGCGATTTAATGGAAGGTGTGGCAGCTGAGGCTATCTCTTTAGCAGGTCACTTAAAGCTTGAAAAATTAATCGTGCTTTACGATTCTAATGATATTTCTTTAGATGGTGACTTAGAAAAGTCATTCTCAGAAAACGTACAAAAACGTTTTGAATCTTATGGCTGGAACTATTTAAAAGTTGCTGATGGTACAGATGTTGAAGCAATTAACGCAGCTATCGAAGAAGCTAAAAAATCAACTGGCAAGCCAACACTTATCGAAGTGAAAACTGTTATCGGTTTTGGTTCACCAAATAAATCAGGTAAAGCTGCTTCTCACGGTGCACCACTAGGTCAAGATGAGGTCGTTTTAACAAAAGCAACTTATGAATGGGCGCACGAGCCATTCCAAATTCCTGCTGAAGTATACGATACATTTAATACTGCTGCTGAAGCTCAAGGAGCACAACCAGAAGAAGCTTGGAATGCTAAGTTTGAAGCATATAAGCAAGAGTTCCCAGAATTAGCAGCGCAATTTGAAAACGCGATGAATGGTCAATTACCGGAAGATTTCGCTTCAGAATTACCAGTTTATGAAGTAGGTAAATCAGTAGCAACTCGTTCTTCTTCTGGAGATGCAATCAATGCAATTGCGAAGAAAACACCATCATTCTTCGGTGGTTCAGCTGACCTGGCTGGCTCAAACAAAACAACGATGAAAGACGCTGGAGATTTCTCTGCAGATGATTATGCTGGCCGTAATATTTGGTTCGGTGTACGTGAATTTGCAATGGGTGCTGCTATGAACGGTATGGCACTTCACGGTGGTCTAAACGTATTCGGTGGTACATTCTTCGTATTCTCTGATTATGTTCGTCCAGCTGTACGTCTTTCTGCATTAATGGGTCTTCCTGTTACTTATGTATTTACACATGACTCAATTGCTGTAGGGGAAGATGGTCCAACGCATGAACCAATCGAACACCTTGCATCTTTACGTGCAATGCCAAATTTATCTGTTGTTCGTCCAGCTGATGCAAATGAATCAGCAGTTGCATGGGAGCTGGCAGTAGCATCTGAAAAAACACCAACTGTTTTAGTATTATCTCGTCAAAACTTACCTGTTCTTGACGCATCTATTGATACAGTACGTGAAGGTGTTACAAAAGGTGCTTATACAGTATCTCCTGCTACAAAAGAAGTGGCAGATGCCATTTTAATTGCAACAGGCTCTGAGGTTTCACTTGCAGTTGAAGCACAAAAAGCACTAAAAGCGGAAGGCATGGATGTGGCAGTTGTTTCAATGCCATCTATGGATCGCTTCGAAAAACAAGACGCAGCTTACAAAGAATCTGTTCTTCCAAAAGCTGTAACAAAACGTCTTGCAATTGAAATGGGCGCGTCATTCGGCTGGCATAAATACACTGGTTTTCAAGGGGACGTTCTTGCAATTGACAAGTTCGGCGCTTCTGCACCAGGTGAATTAGTAATGGAAAAATACGGATTTACAGTAGAAAATGTTGTAGCGAAAGTAAAAGCTCTATAATTAATAAAATGCCGCAATACTCAGTGGGAATTAAATCTCCACTGAGTGCTGCGGTATTTTTTCACGTTTAGAAGACTTCATTAAAGAAATCCAAATTGCTGCACAATGAATGAGGAGTATAGCAACAAAATAGTAAAAGTCCTTGGAACTTCCTCCAATGTTTAGCTCTTCAACAATAATCCCACTAAACCAAAGAAGCTGACCAGTGACAATGACTGATAGGCTTGCAAAAAGTAAACAAAACCAAATAGATACTTTTTTTATAATCACAATAATAAGTAGTAAAACAGCGAAAAGTAGAGTAGCTTCAAAAATCGGATCAAGAAGTGAAAACGTATTTTCATTTACGAAATGCTTATAAGTAAATCGAGTATCCACACAACCCCTCCTTAAAAATAATAACGTTTTTGGTAATAAAAGGTTACGTGGATTAAAAAACTTATATAGTATTAATTTCCATTTGATATACTATAGTAATGAGTATTTATAGAGTAGACAAGGGGTATTTAAGATGAAGCTACAAACTATACTTGCACAAGTAAAGAAAACTTTCTCAGAATTAGATTGTACAGGTGGCGGAGTTATTATTAATAAACATGGTCAAACCGTACTAGAAGAATATTTTGGTGTACAAGGACAACAAAAAGGAGAAAAAAAGGTTGGACCACATACTCTTTTTCATCTTGCTTCTGTTCGTAAGAGTTATGTTGGTTTTGCTGTAGCATATGCGATTTATCATAACTGTATTGCCTCGATAGATGATAAACTAAGTGATTATTTGGGGAATGAAGAAATTTTTGGGAACGTTTCAATTAGACATTTACTAACACATACACACGGTTTACGTTGGCAAAATGAAAAAATAATTAGAGAATTTAAAGCAGGCTGTAATTGGGCATATCGAGATATCAATATAGATTTACTTGCCAAAGTTATAATAAAAGTAACTGGAAAAACTATTGCAGAAATTGTAGATGAGCAAATATTTCAGATATTGTCTTTTACTGAAACAAATTGGTTCAGTGAAAAAACCGAACAGCATATAGAAGTAATACATAATGATAGTCCGTTTTGGTATGAAAGTGATGTATGTGATGGCAGCAAAATGAATATGTATTGCTCATTAAGAGAGCTAGCTAAGTGGGGGCAAGTGCATCTTGATAAAGGGAAAATACATGGGAAACAAATGATACCTGAAGAAATCATACAGTTATTAACGACAATTCAATCCCCGGATTCTAAACCAAAAAACTTGCCAACTAACGGCTTTTTCTGGTTTATTCAGCCTCAACAGAGAGAAGGGATTACAGAAATAAGTCCATTATTACCAAGAGGGAGTTTTCAACTACTAGGTTATACAAGTGTTGCATTATTGGTAATTCCGGAAGAAAATATTGTAGCAGTTCGAGGGTTTAATAGCTTTGGTTCACCAGAAGGGTTTGATTACATCAAAGATATTCACGATTTTGGTTCAACAGTATATCAATACTTTAACAATTAAAGGAGAGCTAGTTATGAAAAAATATAGCGTTGTTTTATTTGATTTAGACGGAACATTATCTGATCCGAAAATAGGGATAACGAAATCGGTTCAATACGCATTACAAAAGGCAGGTATCGAAGTAAGTAATTTAGATGAACTTGAAAGTTTTATAGGACCACCATTACAAGTATCTTTTCATGAAATTTATGGATTTAATGATGCGCAAATTAAGCAAGCTATTAGCGATTACCGAGAACGATTCACGGAAAGAGGGATGTTTGAGAATAAACTGTACGAAAATATCCCAGCCTTGTTAGCCAATTTAAAGGAGCAGGGATACATATTAGCAATTGCGACATCTAAGCCAACCGTATTTGCTGAACAAATTTTACGATATTTCAATCTTGAACAATTTTTTGACTTTGTCGCAGGTAGTAATCTAGATGGTACTCGTTCAGCAAAAGGAGAAATAATCGCATTTGTACGCGAACATTTTAATGAAGTGAATATCGATCAATTTATAATGATTGGAGATCGAAAATACGATATCATTGGGGCACATGAAAATCAAATTGCTTCAATCGGTGTGACATATGGCTATGGCTCGCTTGAAGAACTAACTGATGCGAAAGCAACATACATAGTTAACAGTGTAAATGAGCTTAAAGAAATTATTAATAGATTAGGTTAAAAAAATACGAAACTGCATTGTCTGAAAATGTAGTTTCGTATTTTTTTTGAATCGCTGATAAAAGAGCAGAAACCGCTGATAACCTAGGAAGAATCGCTGATAAAAGTGCAAATATCGCTGATAACTCAGGAAGAATCGCTGATAAAAGTGCCAAAATCGCTGATAACTCAGGAAGAATCGCTGATAAAAGTGCCAAAATCGCTGATAACCTAGGAAGAATCGCTGATAAAAGTGCCAAAACCGCTGAAACCCTAGCAGAATCTCTGATAACGCTGATAAACCATACACATCAAATGTAGCAGTACACTAAAAATTTACTTCGCTAGCCCATTTTGAAAAGCATAGACTACCGCTTGTGTGCGATCTTGAACATCAAGCTTCGCTAAAATATTGCTGACATGTGTTTTTACAGTCTTTAAGGCAATGTATAGGTCATCGGCGATTTCCTGATTCGCTTTGCCCTTAGCCATAAGCAGTAATACTTCCATTTCACGATCGGTAAGCTGCTCGTAAAGTGGGGTGCTATTGCCATGGCGCATGCGATGCATCATTTTTGATGTTACTTCTGGCTCTAAAACAGTTTCGCCACCCATCGTTTTGCGAATGGCATCAGCTATTTGCTTTGCATTTGAAGTTTTTAAAATATAGCTGACAGCACCAGCCTCTAATGCAGGATAGACTTTGTCGTCATCTAGAAAACTTGTAACCATCATAATTTTTGCCTCTGGCCAGGCTGCTAAAATTTCAGCTGTCGCCTCAGCTCCTGTCATGATTGGCATGACATTATCCATTAAAATAATGTCTGGACGTAGGGCAAGAGCACGTTCTACTGCCTCTTTACCATTTTCAGCTTCACCTACGACAGTAATATCTGGTTGTGCTGATAAATAGGCAGAAACACCGATACGCACCATTTCGTGGTCATCCACTATTAACACTTGAATCATTCACTTCTTCCTCCTTAAGTAGTGGAATTTTCACCTCTACAATTGTACCTTCACCAGGCACGGATACAATTTTGTATGTGCAGCCAATCTCTACAGCACGTTCAGCGATATTTTGCAGTCCATAAGAAGTAGATTTATCGGCTTCGACATCAAAGCCGAGGCCATTGTCTTGAATACGTAAAATCGCTAAATCATCGCGTGCAACGAGCAGTAATTCAACTTCGCTCGCTTTGGCATGGCGCAGCGTATTCGATAACGCCTCCTGTGCAATACGGAATAAATGATCCTCCTCCGCTTTAGATAACGCCATTTCCTCAAGCTCATATTCAATATGAAAAAATACTTTTTGCTGCAGCTCAATAATTAGCTCCTCAAGACCTTGTGCAAGTGTTTTATTATGCAAAGCTACAGGTCGTAAATGTAATAATAATGCGCGCATTTCAAGCTGTGCCTGTTGCACAATTTTTTCGACCTGCTTTAGGCTTGTTGCATTTTCATCAGTTTCCGTTAAAGCGGAAAGTAACATCGAAGCTGCGAATAATTGCTGCGATACAGAATCATGAAGCTCACGAGCAAGGCGTTGTCGTTCAGCAATAATTCGTTCTTGAATAATTTTATCGTTAGCTTCTGCACGTTCATTGGATAAGCGCTGTAGGCTTTTGCGTTGAGTGTCGATTAACTCGCTTGTTTGAACTAAAGCTTTTTTCAAAGGTTTTGGTAAAGGCTGTTTTTTAGGTAATACAAAATCAGGTTCAACTAATTGCTTCACAATGCGGGTTGCCTGAGCTTCTCTTGCGCGGGCAGTCATACTAATCCAGCTTGCAATCAGTAAACTAATCGCAAAAAGACAGATGGCAATATAACCGCCAAGTGGTATATTATTATAATTCTGCTGCCATAATGGCCCCCATATTTTTTCATTCGGCTCGCCCCAGAGAGCGACAAGGAGTCCAAATGCAGCACTCAATAAAATGAAAAATAGCGTAAATAATCTTGAGATAAAGGCAATCATTTACGTAGCACCTCCAAGTCCCCGAGCCATGTTGCAACATGTATAACTAATGTACGCTTCGCATCTTCGGGGTTTCCATCTGAGAAACTTACACTTTCATTGAGTATGCGTTGTGGCCCAACATGTAGACATTTCAATTCACCAAACAATGTTGTGTATTGTAAACGGAATGGAATTTCGTATGGAATATAAACTTGCACCTTACCAATACCTTGGCGAATCGTAATGAGACTTGTGCCAGCTGGTAAAATAGTTTGTGTTGTATCAATCGTAATGTCACCGGCAAGTCGCTGAATTTGTACATCTTGCCATTTATAGGCTTCTACAGGTGCAGGCATTGTACCGAATAATTCGTTTTTTGTAGCGGGAAGCTTTTCGAAAAGCTCCAAACCAACAACTTTTGGTTCGTTTTCTCTTTGCAAGTATTGATAGAGCATATATAAGAGAATAATGACGATAAAGAAGCGTAAACTCCACATTGTAAAGAGTGCGATTGCGATAAAGAAAATCCCCGTCCATTTAAAGAAACGAACTTTTTTTGAGAAACTTAAATAAAGCAGTCCGGCTCCAATCAATAAACAAAAGGCACCACCGTTGTTAAAAATTGTGAGCTCCACAAAAACGAGTAAAAAGAAGCACAGTACCCAAAATGTGAGCTTATTAGTTGTGAAATTTTGCAAGAGGGTCACCCTTCTTTCTACTAAGAGTATAAGAGAGGGAATGGGTCCCTCTATATCAAAACGTGAAAGAATGCGCCTCTAAATATGGCGCATTTCTTTCATTATAACATGTTATTTATTTTCAATTAGCAGTGGTGCGTTTTCTTCTGCTGCATTTTTTTCTAACTGTGCAAGACGAGTCTCGAAAGATGTTACTTCATGATCTTTGTCGATTTGATAAGCAAGCTTATCGATATAAGATTCTAAATCCTCGAAGTTCGTTTTATTATTTTTAGCAATCATGCCGTCCATTTGATGGTGCGCACGTGTCACGTTTTCTTTGCCCATAAGCTGTAATTGACGCACTTTCATGTCTTTAATTTTGTGCTTCATTGTTTCGAATTTGCGCTCAAGCTCAAAGTATTCGCGTGTGCTTGCTTCAATACTAGCTTGTAATGTGTTGTTACGTGCTGTGTAAGCAGCTACTTCGTCAGTTGCGAAGTCGATTAAATCTTGCTCACCGCTAGTAGTCGCTAATTTTAATTGAGACTCACGTTTTGCAAGTAAATCTGCGTTTTGCTTAAACTCCTGCTCTAGTTTTTCTTTTAGCTGACCTTGACGCTCTAATAATTTTCCTGTTTGCTCTGTTTGTTTTTCTGCCTCACGAATGTATTGGTTTAACATCGCAATTGGATTTTTTTGTTCCTTCTTATCAAATACATGATGTAAATCTGCCTCTATTGTATATTTAAAACGTTGAAATAAGTTCATTTAAATTCGCTCCTTTTATTTTGTTAAGTTTGACCATTCTTTTTCAAAGTTTGTAAACGGATCTTCTTCTTTCGCTTCAATCGTTGGAATTTTTACATCTTCGTTATTCCATTTTTTGCAGATAACATAGATGATAGCGATTGCCGCTAAACCAACCATAGCTGGGATATTAGATATTGCTGATAGAACACCCATCAGACCAACTGTAAACCAAATGATTTTGCCGAATGTTGACTTGCTTGCAATGTAGAAGTGCATGCCAAGCGCTACAAATAAACCAGAAAATAGTAAACCTGCTAGTGGTCCAACTAAGGCAAGTGCAACACATGCTGCGATGAAGCCTCCTGTAAATAAAAGAAATTTTCTCATATGTTCTAGCTCCTTTCGTTTGTACTTTTATTTTACCTATTAGAAAGCTCTTCTAAAACGGACTGGAAATTGATTTTGCTCTAGGTCTTGAGGCTGAGTATATTCTAAGCTGCTATAAAAGAGGTTCAAATTCAGGGAAATAGAACATGTGATGTCTAATGGGACTCATTATGCCATAAAGTAATTGATAGAACCGAAAGTAGAAAGTTTTCGACAAAAATAGAAGATGAAGGCCTCCTTCGTTTGACAAATTAAAGAGTTTGGATGAGCTATACTTATGAAAAAGAAATGAGCGAAGGAGGATTTCTAGTGAGAACCTATTCCATATATAAAATAAAAGAAGAGCATTTAACGTTTATTTTTGGCAGAGAGCGAAAGTTATTAGAAATGATGCAAGGCTGTGAAGATGCTAACGAGAAATCCTTAAAAGAGCTTGCATATATATGTGAAACCGTTCGCTTCGATGAGATTGCTGCTATGCTAGAGGCGCAACTAGATTCCAAGTATGCACATTTAGAAAGGGCTCGTAATGCTTTATTTTTAGAACATCCTATAAAGGGAAAGATGGCTATTTATTTAGTGGAACGCAAAATTTGTGTCTATTGCGAAGGATCACGCATGCTCGATTTGGATCTATTTCAGATGCTTGCGAAAATGAGCGAACGTTTTATTGCTTTTAATAAACAAGATAATGAGTGTGGGTGGTTAAAGCCGATGAAGTATACAATGCATTAGGAAAATTCGCTACAATATATAGTAACACGCTAAAATTTGGTGTATAATGGAGCGTGGAGAGTTTTTTTCTCGGTATATTGTAGTGGAGGAGGTTGGTTGTATGCCTACATGGGGCTGGATTATTATTGTAATTATCGCGTTAGCAGCGGGCGCAGCACTTGGTTTCTATTTCGCACGTAAAGCTATGATGAAATATTTAAAAGAAAACCCACCAATTAACGAACAAATGATTCGTATGATGATGGCGCAAATGGGTCGTACGCCGTCTGAAAAGCAAGTACGTCAAATGATGACACAAATGAATAAATTCCAAAAATAGTAGGAATTTTTAAAGAGCAACTAGTCCAAGCCTTGGCTAGTTGTTTTTTTGCATTTTTTAATTTACGAACCATTTAAATAATTCGCAAAAATCATACAATTCCACCGGAAAACTCGTTATAATGGAAATAATCTAAATAAAGGAGTTGTGTGCATTGCAGAAAGCAAAAACAAATGTTGAAAGCTTTGATTTAGATCATACGAAAGTAAAAGCACCGTATGTACGATTAGCAGGTGTGAAAACAGGAAAAAATGGCGATGAAGTATACAAATATGATATTCGCTTTAAACAGCCCAATAAAGAGCATATGGAAATGCCTGCATTACATTCCTTAGAGCATTTATCGGCTGATATTATCCGTAATTACTCTGATCATATTGTCGATTTCAGTCCAATGGGTTGCCAAACAGGCTTCTATGTAGCGCTTATAAATCACAATGATTATGAAGATTTATTAAATATTTTGGAAAAAACATTTATAGACGTAACAAAAGCCACTGCAGTACCTGCGTGCAATGAAGTTCAATGCGGGTGGGCAGCGAGCCATAGTCTGGAAGGTGCGCAAGCGTTGGCCAAAGAATTTTTAGCGAAACGTGATGAATGGCATATCGTTTTTGCAGAATAAAAACAATTGGAAAAACCTTGCGCCATTGCTCGCAAGGTTTTTCATATGCATTAAAAATGAAATGGAATGACATTGGACGAAGAAGAATCACGACTGATTTTTTGATAGATAAAATTTTCTAAAAAGTCATGAATTAAATCCTCGTATTCAGCCATATTTTCATTAAAGGACTGTGCATGAGCACCGTTATCAAATAGCTTCAGTTTCTTTGGTCCAGTCTTTTTATGGTATAAGTCCAGTGACATGGAAGCCGGAATGAATGTATCTGGAATACTATGGATAAAGAGCACGGGCTTTTCAATATTTGTCACAGCCTCAGCAGGTGTCACACTTTTAAAGGAATAGCCGTCACGCAAACGAATAAAGAAATCTGCAAATCGAATTGGAATAATCGAGCCATATTTAAATTCTGTCTTCGCAATTTGTTTAAGCAGCATTGAAAAGTCAGAAAACGCACAATCAGAAATATAGAAATCCGCACCGTCTTCTACAGTTCCTGCATATAGTAGCATTGTTGCGGCACCCATCGATTCACCATGAATACCAAGAATGGCGTTTTCCCCAATCATAGCTTTTACAGTTTTAACAACTGCGTCAAGGTCATTTTTTTCATAATAGCCGTAGCTAGTTGTTTTCCCACCTGTCTCCCCATGTCTACGATGATCAAAAATAACGGAATTGTAGCCAAGTCGTTCAAAAAGTCGGGCATATTTAACGGAGTTGATTTTATTTTCTGTTACCCCGTGGCAAATGATGATTGTATTATTTGTTTCTAATGGTTGAAACATAATACCACGAATCGTATAACCATTAGGAGAGTCAATATTTAATTCGCATTTTAAATTTTTATTGTACCAAGCTTCATCAAAACGTTTAGCAGTCGTTTCACGTTCACGAACAAATTCAGGATCCTTTTGCTTAATGTACATTAATTTATTGGAAAGCGCGAAGCCAAACAGACCTGTTGCTGCTGCGGCAAGCGTCGTCGTTATACCTGAAAATAAAAGCATTTTCTTTTTCATTATTAACACCTCCAACGTCCTGTGTATCCATTTTTCTTACTTGTAATGTTCCCAACTGAGATTGTTTAAAACACGTCAACATTTTACAATATCTTTGGCAAAAGTGCGATTATTTCTATCTATCGAAAATCGTCAAAATATTTGTT
The DNA here is from genome assembly GCF_030209535.1 of Lysinibacillus sp. fls2-241-R2A-57. Classification (NCBI taxonomy): domain Bacteria; kingdom Bacillati; phylum Bacillota; class Bacilli; order Caryophanales; family Bacillaceae; genus Lysinibacillus; species Lysinibacillus sp. fls2-241-R2A-57. Next base: position 1,639 of record NZ_JARVRU010000002.1, on the reverse strand, counting down.
AAAATATATATATCTGCTAGTAGCATATGCATGCAGTGTTGATTTTGAACGGGGAAAAGGGGAGAAAAGTGATGTCAAAAGAGGTTGTAATAGTGAGTGCTGTACGTACAGCTATTGGTTCATTCCAAGGAACATTAAAGGACGTACCAGCGACAAAATTAGGGAGTATTGTTATTAAAGAAGCATTAGCACGTGCTGGCGTAGCAGGTGAACAAGTCGACGAGGTCATTATGGGGAATGTCTTATCGGCTGGACTTGGTCAAAATCCAGCTCGTCAAGCAGCGATTACAGCAGGCTTACCACATGAAGTATCTGCGTTAACGATTAATAAAGTATGTGGCTCAGGACTAAAAGCAGTTCACTTAGCGTCACAGGCTATTTTAGCAGGTGATGCGGATATTATCGTTGCAGGTGGCTTTGAAAATATGAGCCAAGCACCGTATGTATTAAAAAATGCACGAGAAGGCTTCCGCATGGGGGATCAAAAGGTAGTCGATACGATGATTCATGACGGATTGTGGTGTGCATTTAATGATTATCATATGGGTATGACAGCAGAAAATTTATGTGATGCCTATGAGGTTTCTCGAGAAGAACAAGACGCTTTTGCAGCACGTTCACAACAGCGTGCGGAAGCGGCGATTGCAGCAGGGAAGTTTAATGATGAAATCGTAGCAGTTGAAATTCCTCAGCGCAAGGGAGATCCTATTGTTTTCGAAAAAGATGAATTCCCGCGTCAAGGCGTTACAGCTGAGTCTCTATCTAAACTACGTCCTGCCTTTAAAAAGGAAGGCTCTGTGACAGCAGCAAATGCATCTGGCATTAACGATGGTGCAGCAGCTGTTGTTGTGATGTCGAAAGAAAAAGCGGAAGAGCTCGGCATTCAACCAATGGCATTAATTACAGCGAATGCAAGCGCGGGTGTTGACCCAGCTATTATGGGAACTGGTCCTGTAACGGCAGTAAAGAAAGCATTGGCAAAGGCTGATGTGACGTTAGAAAATATAGATTTAATTGAAGCAAATGAAGCATTTGCAGCTCAATCTATTGCTGTAGATCGCGAACTAGGCTTTAATCATGATAAACTAAATGTCAACGGGGGAGCAATCGCTCTTGGTCACCCAATTGGTGCAAGTGGAGCACGTATTTTAGTAACGCTTTTACATGAGATGGAAAAGCGTGATGCAAAAACAGGTCTCGCAACACTATGTATCGGTGGAGGGCAAGGCGTAGCAACAGTTATCAAGCGCCCGTGAAGTCGATAAGAAGGTGAATTACAAATGGGAAAGAAACGCAAACAGCAGCAACACGCAAATGATGGCATGACAGCCAACCTACCAAAGCAGGATGCCCTTACATTAGCGGATCAGCTTGGCGGTGACGTACTTGCCAAATTAAAAGCTGCAAAACAAGATTTAACAGCGAAAGAGCAGGCCGCCGAAGAAGAGCGCCAAGCAAAACTAGCTTTTGAACGCAAACAACGCGAAAAAAACAAATCGTTTGAAGAACTTCTAAACGAATACGGCGATAAAGGCTCAAAATTTTAAAGAAAAACAGTGAATCCAAATTTTGCGGATTCACTGTTTTTTTGGTGCGCCCGGCATGCGTATGAACTATAGGGTGTAAGTCCCGAACCCCG
>NZ_JARVRU010000085.1:0-57190 GCF_030209535.1 Lysinibacillus sp. fls2-241-R2A-57 | reverse complement strand
CGCTTTGCTTTCGCACAGATAAAACATTTGTTGCTGTCGCTTTGCTTTCGCACAGTTAAAACAATTGTTGCTGTCGCTTTGCTTTCGCACAGATAAAACATTTGCCGCTGTCGCTTCGCTTTCGCACAGCTAAAACATTTGTTGCTGTCGCTTCGCTTTCGCACAGCTAAAACATTTGTTGCTGCCGCTTCGCTTTCGCGCAGAGTAGAGCTTCCTGAGGGCGCCCGATGAGCCGCTTCACTCGCGTTGCTCGCTTCAGGGTCTCATCTGTGACGCGAATCCCTGAGAAGTCGCCCAGTCTCCACTACAATCAACTAAAATACAGAGCATATATTTTAAAAAATGTCATCCACAACTTTTGGTGATGATCCAATAATTAGAATTACTATATTACAACAATTACTCCAACTCAGAAAATATTTTTGTATTCGATGGTTTACCACTTGCAAGATTATTATCTTGGCTAAAAATTTCTGATAAGTTATCAGACAAATCGTATACTATGTTATAGTCCCTATCAATTACTATTCTTTTTATACTATCTTTAATATAGCCTCTAACACTTATTTTTATTATCTTTAAGTCTTTATATTCATAAAGTTCCTTAGCAATAGTATACTCTTCTTCATTGTCCTCTTCTTCACAGTCTATTTCATGTTCGTAAGTTATATATTTTTGTGGATGCCCTTCATCATTAAAAAATAAAATCGATATTTTATCGAGGCTTTTAATTTCAATTCCATCAGAATACCTAATCTCAATTAATGAATTTCCTTCTTTAAGAATAAACTTCTCAGAATAAATATACTCATCGTTTGAATAAAACTTTGTGTTAACAATGCCATTTTCTAACTTGCCATATTCAATAATTTGGTCCTTATTTTTAGGTTCTTTTTTCAATAACTTCCCTTTTTTATACCCTGATCTTTCAATTTCAAAAGGAGTAAAATTATAATAAAATCCTCCCTTTGACCATTCCCACTGTAATTCTTGCTTTTCATAATTAGCTTTCAATTGATTATACAGTTTTTTATATAAATTAAACTGCTCCTTTAAGAAGGTTAATTCTTCTAATTGAATATCTTCAATGTTATTTTTTGCAATTGAATTTAACCCCATTTTTTACACCTTTCTGACCTTAGATAATTCTTTCTATCTTCACATTACCTGAGTTAAAACAACACCTACGATAAATCATGCAGAAACCTGTTTTAAAATTCTAGAAACGCATCATTTTCATAGTAAAAAATAAATGCACTTAGCAACTGGTCTAATGATGGTTTGCCCAACTGAGCTTTTGCATTTTCTACTACATCTTCAATACTTGCAGCATCTAATGTTTCTATCCAACCATTTTTTCTAGCCTGTTCTGGCACATACGCATCAGAATCGGGTGAAAAATCAAAACTATCTAGTGAAAATACTCCTTCTGTATCCAAACTCCATTCAGCTTGATTGGGCGGGAGATAAAACCACGTATCAGGATTTTTTTCTGGAAACAGTAAAACATCCCTTATACTAATTAAATTCATATTTATATTCATCCAAAACATCCTTATTAAATTTTTTAAATACCACCTGTTGGTCAATGAAGATTTGCATGTTGTAGAGCTATATGCGAACGTCTAGCTACAAGTTCTATCCTTGTCTTATAAATCAGTATCAAAAACACCAATATAAATAAGTTTGTTGTAAAGTTTATTTAAATCTGATATTACTAACTCCGGATCCATATAATAGAACATTGAATTAATATTTTCAAAACCTTTTTCTATACAAGTATTTTGTATTTCAATGCTTACTTCTGATGAAACAGATAACTCCCCCAAAAACTCTTTTATATTTCTCAATTCCTCTGTTCTAAAAACACCTATTAAATCCTCGTCATACCACCTTTCACCAATATCTTTACAAAATTGACATACATTATATTTAGGATCATCGATATCTATATCCGGATCACTATAATCTAATTCAAAGTATTTTTCAAAAACATCTGTATCATCATGGTTAATACCAACCCATATATGAACTTTTGACATGTACATTTTGTTACAACCCACTTTCAGAAATTATTTATTTTCAAAACCATTTTGCTAATATATTTCCATTTAAACTGATTGTAGCGCAGGGCTACTCGACTCCCGTGGGAAAGCGAGACAGATGAGACCCTGCACGGAGCGGATGTTTTCTGTGCGAAAGCAAAGCGACAGCAACAAATGTTTTATCTGTGCGAAAGCGTAGCGTCAGCAACAAAGCGAGTAGCCCTTAGCGGAAATCAGAGCCTTCTAATTAATAAGGATGGATAAAAATGGTTGATCAACACACCTAGACTTATATCTTTTTCTTTACATATGTTTCGAAATCTTAGTCAAATCTGTTGAAGCACTTTTTTCATAATTAATTTTTCTTAACTTACTTTGAGCATTTTTCAATATTTTCGCTCTTCCTCTTCGTCATCTAGTATGTAATTAAAAAAGTCTGAGAATTCCTCCCATACATCTGGCTTCGCAATAAAATCTTGTTCATCTAATTTAGTTATCTCTACTGAATCAAGCCATATGATCGATGGTTTATTTTCAGTATCCATAACAATAATACTTTCAGCTTGTTCAGCAATAACAACAAATCTATTCGGTAAATCAACCGCTTCTCTAATTCTCAATGTTTCTTCTATAAGATTTGTTGGATCAGAAAATAAAAAAGAATGTATATTTTTCCCACCAACGTCTCCTCCACTATAGAAACTAGATATTTCACGAAAGTCATTAGGTAGCTTTATTTGAAGTTCATGTTCGATTTTAACTAAGTACTCTTTAGAAATTCCATCAATATCGTATAAAGCTCTATATTTATTTCGCAATATATTCATATCATGCATATTCGTTCTACCTCTTCTAGAAAATATTGTCAGGTTTTCCGATATTCTCGTGTACCGCCATCATATTGCGTGCTATTTATCGGATAAATAGCATGTGGTGTATTTCTTTCAAATTGTCTATGTAATATATCTTCACTATAAGATCTAATACTATGATAACGATTGCTGCTCTCAAATCTTGAACTAAGTAAAATGTAACATTACAAAGCTGCCATCAGATATTGCTTTGCCTTGTTCCTTAATATTCAATCCATTTCTATTGATTCTTATTGCATTCACACATTTACCATATTAAGTAATAGTTTCAAAAAAATAAAGAGCAATAAATCCTAACCGATGGATTTATTGCCCCATTTAAATCATTTCACCCAAAAATTTAATGAACTGACAAAATCTCTCCCTCCTCCCACACTATTAACGAGGCTAAAAGTGCATTAGATTATTTTTGCCAATATAAAAACCGCCTCTTGATTTGCAGAGACGGTTTCCTTCTATTCACTATAAATTTTCATCAATATATGTTTCTATATCTGAAGCAATTGTATCAATCGGTACATCTTCAGCATTCTTAGAATACCCACTATACATTTTTACTAAGACTCCATCTTTATCGACTAAGAAAAATTGGTTTCCGTGTATCACTTGGTCGCTATTCGGATCATCTTTTACCATTATCTTCGTTGATTTTACAGCAAACTGCTCAATATATTTTTGTGAGTAGCCAGTAAGAAGATTCCATTTAGATTCATCGGGAACATTATATTTGCTTAAATAATCAGCTAATACTTCAGGCTTATCAACGTCAGGGTCAATTGAAAACGCAACAATATTATAGTCTTCTACACCTTTTTTCTTTAGCTTTTCTTGAACTTGCGTCATATTAAAGGACATTGGTGGACAAATTGAGTTACAATTCGTGAAAATATACATCCCGATCCAAGGTTTTCCTTTTAAACTATCTAAAGAAACTTTTTCTCCGCGTTGATTGACATGTTCAAAGTCTGGTAATTCCAAGTTATAATCTGCTTTAAACTTTGTATTTCCACATGCACTGAGCACTGCTGTTAGTGCAAAAAGTAAAACAATCCCAATTACTTTATTTCTCATCTTAAACACTCTCCCTACCTACACTAACCTCATCCTATCTTAGGATGTCAACGTTGACAAGGAATCTAAGTGACATCTTTCGTACATCTTTGTGAAATTCATTTCACTTTAAGGAGACAAGTGCATCATGTATAGCATCTAGTTTAACCTCTACTCGGTGCAGTAAATAAAACGACACTAAGATAGGAAAGCCGATATCCGATATCATATTTAGCCACTGTTCCATGTGAATCCCTCCTCCACATACTTTTGCGAAAAATGGTCTCTGCAGTACATTCTGCAAAGACCATTTCTTGATTATTCTACCTCTAATTCAAATTCTGTCACTTGTCGATCAACGATTCGAGCCCCGCTCATTGCAACCAGAGCACCAGCTTGTCCACCAAAAACATTTTTAGTGATGATTGTTTGCATTACCTTTTGAATCTCTTCCGCAGTTACTGTTGGCTTCGGTGCATCAATCACTATCGTTGCTGTTTTCCCTGCTGCTGTCTCAAATTGCAGCTCTAAAACTTGTGTCATAACTTTTCCCTCCCTTTAGGATAAATCTGTTGTTTCTTGTTTTACAATGCTGTCTAGTGTGAGTGAGGAAAGACTAGCAATACCAGAAGCTACTGCTAGTAAATCCTCTGCCTTATGCGAGCCGTTTAAATTCCGGTACGTTTTAGTTGTGAACATAGGCTCATTTTGATCATTGTGACCAGTGACATACTTTAAACGAAATGTTGCACCTAAGAAATTGACTTTTGCCATGAGGATCACCTCCTTTCTTACACAATATATACATATAAATATGGGTATAAAACCATGAGGATTATAGTGTACAGAAAACAACAAAAGACCGCCCATATAGGTGGCCTTTCTTCTATTATAATTATCATGCTTATAGACAAAAAAATAGACCCATCACTCTAACTTTTGGGGTGCAGCACCCACGGGGTGGTCTTTTTATAGTTTATTCAGCTAAGCCCAAGACATCGACAAACATCCTATCCGCATGTCAATCAACCATAAAAAATAGCCCCCTTATCAAATAAATAAGAGGGCTTTATATAATTCTTAATCTATCACTTATCTCCAACTGGCTTTAATAAATTCATCGGAAGCCAAACAGCATTATCGTGTCTTCCTTCTAAGTTATCGACTACATATATATAACCATTAATTTCATTATACCATGAATAAACAATGCTTCCCTTTTTCATAAATCTTTCAGTTTTAGATTCTTTTAATGGAACGCCTTTTCCTTCTGCATCTCCTGTTAGCTCATAACGTACACCTCTTTCTCTCGATATTGTCTCAACGATTTTAAGGTCTGTACCAGGATACTCATAACAAAATTCGTAAGTACCATCACCACTGTCGCAATACTTCAGTATTTGTCCATTATTTGTATCCTTGAAAGAAATACCCCATAATCCTTCTTGTTTGAAGTACGATCCGTAATATTTGCTAGCATTAATACCATCACGAGTAATAACAATATAAGTTGGATTATTATAGAAAGATGAACGGATTTCTATTGGTACTTCTTTGAAAACTACCAAATCCGTTGCTTGTACCCGATATTGACCCATTTGATAGAATGTTTTACCATCATATTTCTCAATATCATACGTTCTAAAAAAGTTATTTCGCTTAACCACTAACGAATCAAACGTACCATTTGGATTTCTCTTGTATACCTTGATGTCTTTTTTAAAGGTCATTTTTCCTGTTTGTCCTTTTACAACTTCGGCTCCATCATGCATCACTTTCGCATCAGATATTGTTGGATTTACTACTGCTATTACTAATGCTGCTAGTAACATAATAAAAAACTTTTTCATTATTCTCCCCCTACTCAGTTTTATTTTAAAAAACATAATATCTTAGTATTATATACTAGCAATCTACTATTCTACCAACGAATGTTAAAAATCCAACAAAAGTAGAGTGTTTTCCATTACATAATTTCACCCATCTACCACTCTACCCAATTTTCTAAATTACCTGGTCTGCTATTTATTTGTGTACGACTGTCACGCTCATTAACCCAGTTATAAAACGATACTGGACGTTCTCTATTCACTGTTTCTTCTATAGATGATGAATTAATCGACTTCTTACTTAATCGCTCTACAGCCTTACTATAAGCCCCTACAAATACTGCTCTTAATGTACTAGCAACCGTCAGTACACCTTCTTTAATATCCATAGCAATTTTGAACATCACATTTTTTGCTTTTATAAATTCCTCTACTGAATTTACTTGTGAAGCTAATACAACTTTGTGTAATTCATCTTTCAAGTTATCTACTAATGGCAAACTATTCATGAAATCAAATAGCATCCCCTGATACTCATTCATGTATTCTTTTTTCTTTTCAGCTTGCAAAGCCAATTCATTTTCTAATTCACATAAATTATTATTTGCTTGTTTAGAACTTAAAAGATTAAAAGAGTTTAAAGATAGGTTTTCAGATTGTGGAGGACAAGCAACGTCATTACTAGCCTCATCAACTGTCTCTCGTTGGGACACGCTCGATGGGACATAGGGTAATATGCGATAAATACTAGCACCTTTAATGCCGTTTAATTTTGTACCTGGTACTTTTTCGATGATGCCTAACTCGACTAATTTTTTTATTGAACGGTAAACTGTCTTTGCGCTGATCTCTAATGATGCAGCAATGGTACTCGCTTTTAAATGACATACCCCAGGATGCTCTAAGCTGTGACTAGCAAGCTTGAAAACGATAGCACGCTCTGATTCAGTCAAATCATAGTAGTGTGCTGCCATGTGATTCTCTACAGCTGTGTCCATATCTGTTATTGAATCGAATGTTGTGTATTGTGCTAAGTATTCAAATGCCATCGTTTTCACCTACTTTGTAATTCATTATTATATTTTGTATTCCAAAACCAAATTACGTAATTTAATTACATAATAAAATAACATCACATGTAAGTCAATTACAAATTGCGTAATTGACTACCTTAATTTATAATTGACATATGATAATGTTACTTTTGAGAGGTGAGAAAATGACTAAGGAGGTAAAATTACGTTTACGTGTACTACTTGCAGAAAGAGATTGGGAACAGAAGGATTTAGTAGCAAGAACGAACTTAACAAGCCGTGCAGTAAGTGATATGGTAAATGATCGACAAAAAAGCTATCCCAAAGCATCTATTAACGAATTAGTTAATGCATTTGAAATAACTGACATGAACGAATTATTTAAGATTGTAGAAGTTGAAAATGAGGAAAATTAAATGAACAGATTAGAGCAAACAACCCAAGAATTGCTTGAAGAAGGTTATACAATCGAGGAAATTAAAGCAGCTTTTGATGAAGCATTTAATAAAGCTATACAATCAATGACTAATGATGAAACAGATAACTAATATTGGTTGTCTGTTTTTTTATATGTACTAATGTAAGGATTTTAGATCCCAAACCTGTACCTTAGTCTAAGCCACTTCATTAATTGAACATAGCCTATACTATATCAAATGAAGGGAGTTAAAAAAATGGTAAATCCAATGCATTTTAATGAAGGACGCCAATTTTTCCCCCGTTTTGAAGACCAAAGGTTTCGTGGTTTTGAGAACGAATTTTTCCCCGGTTCTAGACACGAATTTTTTCCCATTTTTAGACACGAATTCTTTCCCGGTTCAAGACACGAATTTTTCCCTGACGGTTTTAGACATGAATTCTTTCCCGGTTCTAGACACGAATTTTTCCCTGACGGTTTTAGACACGAATTTTTCCCCGGTTCTAGACACGAATTTTTTCCCCGTTTTGGGAGCCCATTTTTCCCGGGCTTTGGAAACCAAATGTTTCCCCGTTTCCCTAGATAAATAGGAATCCTTTTTTTGAATTACTGATTTATTATCAACTAATCAAATTTTTAAAACTAAAAAACCAGGTACTCATTAATGAGCGCCTGGTCTTTTGTTTGTAAAACGATGTTTAGTGAATTTAAGTTAGTAAATAATCCAATACGATATCCAAATACGAATATACCTGTTTGCGTTTCAAGAAATTTCACGGGATTATTGACAATTTGTCCATAAGACTTATTTTTATAACTCATATATTAAATTACCAAGCTCTAAAGGAGATGATATGTGAGGAGTAATGACAACTTCTTTTGCATTAATTGTTGTATTGTTTATTCTACTCATTATTGTAGGAACCTAAGTAAAATTTGCTTCTGAAAGGAGGGTTACTATGCATCAACTATGTAGACACCAAGGTCAGGCTGTAGAAGTTAGAGATATTCATGGAAGAGTTCATAGAGGAGTACTAGTAGGAGTTGATCCAGCAAGAGGAATTTTTATGCGGTCAGCCTTTAGAACCTTTTTCATTCCCTTCTTTTTAATTGCAGCTATTTTCCTCATAAGTATTGGACTACGTATCTTCTAAGTATAAACACTTGAACAAGTGAATATATAATATAAAAAAAATAGAAGTAAACGTGCGTGATTGTGGAATAAAATTAATTAGAAATCTTCGTTTTGTTTTTTCTTCGAATACACAGGAATTACGAGGTAAAGAAACACAAAAAAAGCCCAGGCTCAAAATTAATTGAGTACCTGGGCTTTTCAGTTGAGTTTAGGGATAGTGCATCTTAACCCTTTGTGCAGAAGGGAAAAGTTGCACCTGAATTATTATACCAATTCAATTATTTCGACAAAATCCAACAAATGGTTTAAAAAGAGATATAATCCCATCGTCTTGGATAATATACATTTTTAACTAAATGTATCCAATTATACAGACCAACTTCTATTTACCTCGTCTTTGTTGAATCGTAATATTCAACCCAACTAAACGGTCAGTTGTCATAGTACCATTCTGTAAATCCTTCAAATGTGAAGCTTGAATAATACCATCCTTTACAGCTTGTGCAATATAATTCTCCGTTTCAGTTTTCATAGCTGGTGAACCTGGATTCCAATTTGTATTTGTCAATTTAATTTCCTCCTTTTTATCTTCCACAATTAATTGAACTTTCATTTTGCTGTTACTTGGTACGATTACTTGTCCTTCTAACTTGTATCCTTTTGGCATCTTCCAAGATGATTTAACCTCAAAGTGCGGTCGGTCAATACTGCCTACCCAATCACCGCCCCACGTAATGCCTAGCTTTCGTGCAATAGCCCCTACTTGACTCAGCGTTGTCACATCATAAAGAGATTGTGGAAGACCAACAGCAATGTCCCATGCTAGACGGCTGTTATGGTTGCTTTTTAATGTCCATGTAACAATTTGCCCTGGTCGTGTTCGTCCTTGTGCATATAAGTAGTTTTGGCGTGCTTGACTTCGATACGTTTCCGTAATGAAGATATTCTTAATACCAGCCTTGAAACACTCTTGGAATAGCAATCTACAAGCTGTTTGTGCAGCTGGTAATAGTTCGGCCAAGTCTCGACATGTAGTAGTTACGCTTGTACTCATTTCGTGTTCCCCTCTCCTGTTTGATCCTTTACAATCGCTAAAATATTTTTAATAAAATTCGGTGTAGGCAAGCCCATCTTTGTACCGTTTTCTGTGATAGAAATAAATTCGAGTACACAGAATGCAATGGCTGCCCCATCACCTGCGTACTCGATACCTGGAATCACTAATGCCAGTAAATACACTGAACCAACTAGCATTAAGTAATAAATTTTTCGTATGATGCCGTTGAAACCTACTCGGCTATTTAAATTCCGGTTTACAATCCCACTCATAATTCCTGTGAGGTAGTCAATAGCCATAAATCCTATTAAAACTGTTACTGCCATACCTAAACCGTTAACCGAATACGACACCAACGTGCCAATTGCTCCACTTACTGCAGCAATCCATTTTTCCATTAGAACACTTCCCTTTTTGCATAGTAAAAAGCACCCTCGTTTGAGAGTGCTAAATAATGTTGTGTAATCCTACTCAATAACTGTCCAATTTTCAGCGAATAGCTCAATGTATGTTTCTTTCCACGGCACACATCCAAAACGGCTTTCCACGTATAAGTAAGGTGCTGTCATTTTGCTATGTTCATCAGGGTATTGAACACGGACAACAACATCCGGTTGCCATTGTGGTAATCGCATCCCTTTCCCTTGTTTTGCTTGTTCAAATGCTTGTTCAAATTTCATTGTAAATACCTCCGTTTTTTTGCATAATAAAAGCCCTCCACAATAATCTGTGGAAGGCGAATCAATATTCATTCTATATTATTTTGTCATAGCTTTAATATCTGTAACAAGCGTTTCAATCTCTTCGAAAGTTGCTACATTTTTCGATTCCAACAATTCGATTACCGCAATCATAAAAGACCCTATTATCTCTGCGCTATTTAAATCTGAAGTTAGTTCCTTAGCGATTTTAATTGCTTCTTTTCTTTGCTCTGTTAACATAATAAATCCTCTCCTTCACCATCTATATTTCGACAAAAAAGAGAGATTTTCCTTCAACAAGATTTAGACAATAAAAATAACGCTAGGCTCATGCCTGCGTCTTCTGGTCGTCCATTACTGTAAGTAACCCTGTATACTCATCATCTTTTAGTTGATTATTAGCATAAAAGACGTTTACCTTATTTAACATAGCCTCATGCTCATAGCGTTTACGCTCAATTAAAAATTTACATAATTCGTAGACTGACATTTTAGTTTCCTCCTAATAATTCACTTTTTGATACCAAGTATTCAGTGTTTAAAAGCGTTTGTGCCTGCATTTCCTCGAGTGTTGGTTGTGGTTTGATTGGCGTTGGTTCAGGTGCTACAGGTGCTGTAAATACGCCTGATTTAGCATTATATAAATACCCTTCTTCAATACCTTCACGCCCAGTAATATCTAAGAAATCTTCTGGATTCGGATATGGCGGTAATTCATCTGCTTCAAATATCCAGTGAACTCTTTCGCCTATAATTTGTGCATATCTTTTCATGTCTGTTCCTCCTACCATTCTATAATTATAATGCCATCTCCACCAGGCATAGAAGAAAACCACCCACTACCAGCTCGGAATACTACTCCACCGCCACCTGCGCCGATTCCAGCTACAGTAGGTGTTATAGAAGAGTAACCGGCAACACCATCGCCACCACTTCCATATCCAGGACCACCACCACCAGCCATCAAATCGTTACTGTTATCAGAAACCCTAGATGATTTTCCTGGTTTTCCGTAAGGGGTATAAGCTTCAAATCCAGCATAAACATCAGTAGTGTATCCATAAGGATGAATCGCATTCGTTCCTGCAGTAACTAAAGAAGAATTGCCACTCGGTGCACCAATGCCACCACCTTGACCACCAGCGCAAATTAAACCAAATGCCGAACTACTACCGCCTGTTAAACCTCTAGAAACGTTATTAATACTTGCATTACCAGGTGCTGGGTTTCCACCTTTACCAACAATTAATGTATATGTCGTGCCAGGGATAACAGAAACGAATTTACCACCTACAAAAGCTCCACCCCCACCGCCTTGCGCTCTTTCGTCAGACTCAAAATTACCCTGAAGCACGTCACCACTTCCGCCACCGCCGAACATAGTTAGCTTCACCGCTTTTACATTCGCAGGACAAGTCCAGTAGTAAGTACCAGGTTTATCAAATACTGCACATCCTGAAACACTAGATACGACTTTTTGTGTTTCATTTACTGCTGATTTTATTTCTGCAACTTCGTTTTTTGTACTATCTACAGTACCTTTAATATTATCTACGACAGATTTTATTGCTGTCTGCATCATTTTTGTTGCCATATCGATTATGTTCATCCTGTTACCTCCTCATAAATAATTTGAGGTTCACCATTATTAACTGTTCTGAATCCCCATCGATAAGTAATACCATTATCGATAAACATGTGAGGCATTGGATCTATTACATGACCGGTCATTTCGTTTTTTACCTCGTTAATGGCTCCGGCCAATGTTTTATCTACTGTCTCTAAGTCGGGTATCGATGTGTTACCCTTTTGTAATTCACTGACGGCACCATCTAAAGTTTCCATATTTTCGTTTATATCTGAAATTAAAATATTGTCTTTTAAACCTGGTTTCTTTAAGTTCAGATTTGGTGTGTATTCCATTAGCTCACCTCATTCCATATTCGTATATCATCCCATGTGATATTGGTTACACTTCCCCAGGTTCTATTGCTTACAAATTCCCAAACGTTGAAGGTATACGCATAATCAAACTGCAGATGTGCTGGCACAATAATTTCAATCGCTTGCATTAGACCAGCTATGTTATCCGGTATACCCTTTTTACCAACGAATTTAATTTCGTATACACCAGGTATGCTTGTTGGGTTTACCTCTACATCTCCATTACTGTAAGCAGCTGCAACCGACTTAATTGTTTCTTTTGTTGTTTGGTCAAAGCTTGCCCGATTTCGTGAAGTGATCTGCTCTCTCCGTTGGTCATAGCGTAATGTTCCAATCGATTTAATACCAAGATCACGTTCATATATTGGCAAGGCCTCAATCGCTGTATCGATAAATATATTACGATTAACGATTTCAAGCTGTTGCTCAGTGTTACGAAACTCCCTGTCGTCTGAGTTAAGTACCGTTCTAAATACGGATGATTTACGCTCATATAACGGTAAATATTTAATCATATCCGTTAGATAATCTCGTGTCGAAACAACAATACTTGTAATCATTTCAGCTTGTGTTTGCATAATGATAGGCGATTGAACCACTTTGACACCTTGTGTCTGTAGCTCAGTTATAACTTCATTTGTTGTACCGGATGAAGCTATAGAAACCCCATGTGTCTGCAATTCTGTTTCGGTAATCATTAATGCTAATCTAAAACATTCCCATTGGTGAGGCGTTAACTCGCCCCATGTAAATATGGAGATCTGACCCCATTCCGATTGTGGTATAGCGTGCATATTATCACCTACTTCAATCGTACAATTAGATAGTTTTTAGGAATCTTGTATTGGCTTGATACATCGATGTTCTTTGTAAATTCTGCTTGTGATTTAAAAAGTAAATTACCAGCCGTCTTTGCATCATAAATACCAATATGCGAAATATCTCCCCAAGACTCTGCAGCAATCGGAAATAAAATATCAGCATTATTAGAGGTTTGGCCATCTGTTGGTACTGCAAATACCGCAGATTGTCGTGAATAACTTGCAGCGCTTACCTCTGTGTCACCATTAAATATGGCAACAAATACCGGTGTCGTCCTTAAATTGTCCGTTAACACCTTATTCTTTAAATAAACAGTCATGTGATTCATTCATTTACACCTCCCATAATTGCCACTGCATCATCAGGAATAACAACATTTGCTGTTGATCCATTGATAAGTAAATCTTGATAATCCATCACTCCGTCACTGTCTATAATGAGTGCGCCTATTTTGGCATAACTCACAAATGAAGCTTTGAAAGCTATTTCTTTCAAGTATTTAGTAACGTTCTTTTTGATATTTGTTTTTACAATTTCCTCCGTGTAACCAGGCAATAATGA
Organism: Lysinibacillus sp. fls2-241-R2A-57; assembly: GCF_030209535.1. Lineage (NCBI taxonomy): Bacteria > Bacillati > Bacillota > Bacilli > Caryophanales > Bacillaceae > Lysinibacillus > Lysinibacillus sp. fls2-241-R2A-57. The sequence continues at coordinate 43,722 of NZ_JARVRU010000085.1, read as the reverse complement.
TAAGGCTACGGATAGATTAAGTAACAATGCAGTTGCAGATATTACAAGCAAATCCTCAACACCAAACGGCATTTCCTTCTCAATATGCTTTCTCACATCTTCTACTAATTCAACCGATGCAGGTAGCTTATTCGCATCGATAACGACAACCTTCATTGTTAATGGTCCGTTGTAGCGAGGGAATACTTTTGCATCCCCTGTGCCTGTAACTTCTAAGGTCCATTCACGATAATGATATTTATTGCCTGCTTTCCCTGGGCGCTGCAGCTTGTCATAATATCGTTGGCGTAAATCGTTATCTGTTTCAGCATCGTAGCCGTCCATCACTGGATCAGGATTATAAACATTGACCAGGCCTACTATAGAAACGGGAAAGTTTTTAATAGTATTAGCTGGCACATTTCCTATTTGACCAAATTCATTACACTGTACACGTACATGAGCAAACCCACTTTCATTAAGTGTTGCTTCCTCAATAACTGTATATAGTAATGATGTTTCAGTAGCTACTAACTCGCCAACTTTAACAGGTGTGCCAGCTGTACCCGATACAATAACTGTCGTTGTTGCTCTTGTTGAAGGTTTTCTGATTTGCCCTGTGCGCTGATATACGGTGCGAGTAAGTTCGTCACCGGTTAACTTTTCAACATCTAATTTATCTTGTACCTTAGCAATCTTTTTTTGTTGTTCTGAAAATTCAATAGCTGCAGGCTTCGTTACATCGTAAATGTAATTGCCTGTTGACTTGTCGTATTCATCGCTAATGTTCGAAAGCATACGTTCATGTATGACTTTTTCATCTTCCATCTACGCTGCCACCTCCTTAATTGGCTCGTCAATATCGAAAGCCCCCTCTACCGTAATGACTCTAAATTTAATTCTCATCCATGTTCCATCACGGATAAATTGCCACTCCTGGATTGCTTGTATATGTGTGTGTTCCATCAAAGACTCTGTAACTTCTCGTTTAATCTCAGCTTCAACAAATGCACGTGGCAAGTTAGAGCCTATTAAATCTTCAAGCGTGACTCCGTATGGAATATCTTTGTAGATCCTAAAACGAAAGCGCTCAGTCTTTAACACTTTTAAAATCCATTGCTTTAATGTTTCAAGACCGTGTACTTCAACCATTTTTCCATTTCGCATCACGAAATCGCCTTTTTTAAAGTCATATAAAAAAGACTTACCAAGTGGAGGTAAGTCTTTTTTAATCTCCTGGTTATTAAATTCTAGTTGAGCAATCTTAGGTAACATTATTCAAACCTCACCGCCTTGGCCAAGACAAAATAAAGCTGCTCGTCTGCAGTAGGTAACAATATTACTTCGTCATCTTCTTTAAGCGTATCTTTTGTTGTGGATCTTACTTCTTTAGCCTCAAAAGTCTGAAATGGGCTATCAGTGAATCTAATATCACCTTCTAGCTCAATTTCACGTTCATAATCTTCAAGAATATGAGCAGCGAATACTAACTGGTTATTATATAAGATGACTGTATCATTTAATCGTATTTGAGCATTTGGAGGCGGTGAAATAACGGTACCAGTTGACATTGATATAGGTTTTGGATTTTTGTTGTCATTAAACATTTTTGCAAGATCCGTGATTGCATCCATTTACTTCACCTCTAAACTAGGCTTCATTGTATGAATTCCTTTACTGATAGTGTGTAGCACATCTTTAATTAAGAAAGTGCCGTTAATACCCGTTGTTGGTTCTTCTAGTGCAAATAAACGGCCAGCCCTAAAATCATCATGGCCCATCAATTCAACGCCATTTTCCTCCACAATTTTTGATAGCTGCTTTAATTCATTTTCAGCAACCTGTTTAGCGCTTTTTTTCTCATTTTGATCTAACTTCACCACTTTAGTAATCTGGCCATATTTCTCAACCATTGTACTATCAGACTTTGTTAAAACAACTTTGTCATTGTTGCCAACCACCTGAATTGTATTAGCCATGTCTGTAATGCTGCGTTTTTTAGATGGATTCATAAGGGCTGAATGAATGTCGTACTCGGGGCCACCTTCGAACAATTGAAATGTACCTGTTACCACAACATCACCTTGTTTTTCGATGTATAACTTACCCTGGCGCATTTCCATGAGATATTTCACGCCTAACGATTGTTCTGCAGTCGTTAAAATTTCTTTAATAATTTCACTGACTTTTTTATCGTTATAAATTTTCGTGATTGGTTTAGGAATAGATATAATCTTACCAATTGGGATATTAAAATCTTTAGCGATTTTCTTTATACAGGCATCTGCAGATAGTTTATTAAATTGATACACAGCAGTTGATTTATTTAGATAAAACGCATAATCAAATCCGATGTATGCAATTGGTGCAAATCCATTTTTCTGCTCATCCACGATAATAGCTCGCGTGATTTCCTTACCGTTGTTGTATAGAGCCACCATATCGCCTATATCACATGGATTCACTGGAAAGTAGTTCGTATCATTAAAAGCAATACTGAAATTAATTTCGTCTCCTAGTTCATCCATGTTACTACGCCAGGTTAATGTTCCAAGCAAAGGCGTAATATTCGTCATGGTATCGCCTTTGATTAGCCATAATTCATGTGCCATCATTTCACCTTCTTTGTTTCTAAAATAATCTCCTTAAATTCCGATAGACCAAGTGAATAATATACATCGCCTGAACCATCTTGTGGACCGTATTCAAATTTATCGATAACCATCAGTAAATTGATAGGTGTGTTCGAAATAACTAGGCGAATAGGAAACCGTTTATCAATCCAAGATTCGATAATGTCAACGTATTCCCAACCTAAGTAAGAAGTATCTCGCGAAAAAGGATACAACTTGGAGGGGAAAAATGTGTCTATATTAAGTGCCTTTAAGCCCCTACGACCAATTGCTTTAATATCGCCCTGGTTAATGGTTGTGAATGTTTCATTATTCATTGGGCTAGGTATTTTAAACTCAGCTGGCACTATAGGAAGTTGAATAATCTGTTTACGATCCATTGTACTTAAAAATATATCCACCTATCCAACCTCCCTACATATTGGCCAATCTTAATTTCAACATCGGTACAAACTCGTCCACAACTTCTTTTGCCGTTACACCTTTAGCGTTTAAGTTTTGAATAATAACTTGTACACTGCCATTATTTGAAGGAGTTGCTTGTGGTGTACCGCCCGATGGTGCCGGTTGTGATGTGCTTCCTGAAGGTGTAGGCGTTGCTACTGCAACAGGATTCGGCTGTACCATTTGATCTACATTATCGATTGATCCACCGGCTGCACGAATCCTTTCAGATTGTCGTGCGGGAATAACCATTTCGCCTTTGTGCAGCTCAGCGATATAGCCATCGTAAGGTACATGATTTAAACCAGTTGCGTGTGATCCGCTAATCCAACCTCCAACCTTACTTGCTGCACCACTTATTGCACCACCAATTTTTGAAACCCATTCAGGTGGCTTAAAGCTCATAATTGCGTTTTTAAAATCGACAAATTTGTCATATAGCCCCTGGAAAAAGCTTATTACTGGTTGGATTTTTTGAACGCCCCAATCATATATACCGCCAAATACTTCTGTTACTTTTCCCCACAATTCACTAGCTTTAGCTTTGACAACATCCCAGTTTTGATATAAGGCAACTCCTACTCCAATTAGTAAAGTGATAAGTGTAACTACCAACCCAATAGGATTAGCCCGCAATGCTGCGTTAAAACCTTGTGTAGCGAATGTAGTGGCTATAGTAGATGCCTTAAACAAGTCCATAAAGCCTTTAATTGTATTAAAAATAGATAGCAGTTTTAGTTGAATATACAACGCACCTATAGCACCAGCAATTGGCGTAATTATAGAAGTTATCGTTCCCCAGTTATCTACTATAACAGTGGCAAATTCGGTAACCTTACCTACTACTAAATCTAATGTAGGTGTTATTTCAGTTAACTTACTAGTAAGCTGATTAAATAGATCAAGTAAAATGGATCCAAATGGTGCTAATGACGTGACCACATCACCTATAATTGTTCCGATATTACCTAGTGTGTCCATCAGGACGGGTCCGTTTGTTTTCGCATATTCAATAAAATTTTGAAACCCTTTCGATTCACTTAACCCTGCAGACCATTGTTGGAATTTTTCCGTCATGCTTACTAATCCACCTTCAACACTAGCCCCCAATGGCGCAAAAGCTTGCAATACGTTAAAAACGCCACTAAATGTATTGCCGATGATCGTTGCAAAGTTTGTCAAACTTGTTGCGGCATTAGTTTCTAACCAGGTAAAAAAACCTTTCATGCCGCCGCCATCAATGGATTTATTCATATCTTGCATAATTCCAACAACTGCGCCCGACACATTTGTGATTGTCGGTTCTAAGCCTTTTAATAATTTTTGAGTAAATTGTAGCCCTTCACTAAAGGCTGTAAAAACAGGCTTTTCAAATTGCTTTACAAACCCACCCCAAAAACCTTTAAAATCTTGCAGATCCTTTAAGGCACCTTTTTGTGCGGTACCCATATCGGCATATACTGCAGCTAATTCTTTTTGTGCTGCAGCTCTCTCCTTGGCACTATCAGCCTTTGCAATTTTCTCTTCTATCTTTTCTACTTCTTCCGATGCTTCAAAAACATCTTTTAGTGATGATGCCGCTACTGCCCCAAATGCCGCGGCGCCAAGACCAGCTGCAGCAAATGATGATGCTACTGCACCAACTCCAGCAATTGCTGGTCCTGTAGCAGCTGCTATACCAGCAATTCCACTCGACACTATGGCTGTTTTCTTTGAAAAATCATTCATTTGAGCTGCAGCCTTTTTCATGTTCGTAGAAAAGTTCTTATCTTTTAACGTTAAAATTGCTGATATTACGCTCGTGGCCATATAAGTTTCACCGCCTTTCAGGCAAACAAAAAAGAGAAGACTATTTTATTTCAAATTTAGCCTTCTCTTCATCCATATACCGATCTATACTTGCTGTCATAAAAAGTTTCTCATCTTCTCTTAAACTCAATAGGTATTCTAGTTTAAAACCTCTTTGTAAATAGTGATGAAGAAAATAAAATTCATCATCACTAGTAATTAGTTTTTTAAATCTTTAACCTTGCTAACTGAGTTCCCATATCCAGACAGTGCGAAACAAGCTTTGGCAATTTCATCAACTTCTCCTGGATCAAATAATTTTTCAACAATATCAGTCGGCTCTACACACCCAAATTCTTTTTGTAATGCTTTGTCTTTTAAATTTGGCTCCACAACCGCATTATAAACCACGAAATTATTAGATTTATCTGCTTGATTTGGATCGTGTGCCATTTGGATTGTTTCAAGACATAAAGAACGTTCAGGCTTTCGAATAGTAATACTTACCCCTAAACGATCGATGATTAAATCCTCTGTAACATCATCTTTCACCTGATACTTTTCTTTATTTTTAATAATATCTGTCAACGTTAATTTTTTAATATCTTTTTTAGTTTCTCCCATTGTAAACCTCTCCTTAAGCAGAAATTTTGTCTATAAAGTCGTAGTCCGCGAAATTAAACGGTAATTCTTCAGTAGCAGGTGTCTTTTGTTCAAATGCTAGTAAAGTAAACTCATTAAATGTTATTTCCCTAATTGCAACTCGCTCATGCCCAAATGCATCAGGATCAGCCAGTCTTCCAACGATCTCAACGTCCGGCATTTGACCTGTCTTAGCAAAATCAGCCATTAGTATAGCACCTCGTGAATATACCTTTTTCACTGTTATAGAACCTTCTCCGTTCCATCCAATCGCCTTTTTGTGAGTGGCCAAGTCTTCAGCCATATTTACATCTTCATAGTCAAAAGCGACTTTAGCTTCAAAACTTTCTACATCAAGCCACTTTTCACCATTAACCCAAACTGCACCGAATGTACCGTTAATTTGTTTATTCGATTTTAGTTTCAAGTGTTAACCCTCCCTTAAATTGCAATTTGGAAATCAAGATCTTCCATTGCATCAACAATTTTAATATTTCCACCTGCAAAAACATTACTCTTGAAGGACATTAATTTCACTTTCAAGTCATCCCACGTGGATGTGTCCTCACCAATACTTTCCCAAGCTAGACGTTGTGTTTCGATGTCCACAGTGGCGTAATTATTGTAGCTAGGATCTAATATCATATCTCCAGCTAAGCCCTTAAAATAGGAATTAACAGACGTAAAAAACAAAACCTGATTATCATAGATATTTGGTACTTTACCAACATAATTGTTATCAAAAGTACTCCGAATATCATCCATAATCATATCCATTACTTCTAATACTTTAATCTTCTTAAAATCCTCTGTTTTGACTAGAGTTGTCGTTACTAAACTATTAACACCTCTAGCAATTTTGATATTTTCACCATCATTAATAAGGATTAATTGTCCTGCATCTATATCTTCATTCGGTGTATCTGATTCAGTAATACTATCTACTTCATCCAATACAAAATAAGTAGACGATCGCGTGAATGGTAATCCTGCAAAGATGCCAGCAAAACGTGCTGTATATTCTGCAGTTGTATATACTTTGTCACCAACTTTAATATCTTTAGTAGTGAAGTTGATAATACCTTCATCATCACCATCTACATTTGGAAGTACTGCTTTAAATGTTTTCTTGTCATTTTTACGCTTTGATTTAATCCAAGTTGCAACGTCTTCTTTTTCTGCATCTTTTAATTCAGGAATAGCTAAGTAATTCCACTTTTTACTTCCAAGACGTTTTAAAACTGCATTCATATCTGTTGCATCTGCGCCTTGCCTTTCACAGATAACTTTTTTAGGTATGCCCAGAAAAGCTTTTTTGATAAAGTCCAGATTTTTAGCATTCCAATCGGCTGATTCAATTTCTTCAATGTTCTTATATTCTTTTGCGTCAAAGGTGCCTGTATCATCCTTCAATACTAAAGAGACAATCCCCATAGCACTTCGACTTATCGCACTAACGGCTTTACCTTTAAACTCAATATTAATCTCCGGTAATCCCACTATAATCACCCTTTCTAAATTCTAGGTTTTGCATTAACTCTGGATTGTGGTTAGGATTCATGTCATATTCGTTTCCTCTTGCTTCAAAGATTTGAATATCAAATTCAAACTGCAGCACACCGTCAATTTCATCAAATTTCGGTTCAACTACATCTAAATGGCGGCCATCCACAGTGAATTTAAGATCAAATAAATCCCCTAATGCTTCTTGAACATCTAATAGCTCTGCTGCATTATCATCAATAGTAGAAGGGAAATAAAAAATGCGAACCGTGCAAGACCTTTCAACTTGTGTTAAAGAGCCTTCACGCTTCACATTATCTAACTCAACTTTAAATGATGGACGTATAAATCCTTCTTTTGCTGATCTACTAGAAACATCAATATCACTAAAACTGGATTTTAATTTCTTGTTCACTGTTATTTTTAATTTTTTAAAGGTAATCATAATTTATTTTTCCTCAACAATTCATCTAGCCACTTTACTGTTTCTTTCTCCACCTCGCCAGATGCTTCAAATTCTCGTATCCCTTTGTCGAGAGGTTTTTTACCGTGTACAAACTTTCCTAAATCATTTCCCTCACTATCGACCATCCTGTGACCATCTTCCACTAAATGAGCATGTGGTGATGAATTATAAACACGAACAACAAGCTCACCTCGATAGCCAACAAAGACCTTACCTCGTTTCCACTTTTTATGGTACATTCCTGTTTTCTTTTTAACGAGGCTTCGAGCTTTTCTTGCTACTTTCGTCCTTGCTTTGCTACCAATTTTTCGCATCAATTTCGGAGCTTCATTAGGTACCTTTCTAGTGGCGACATCAAACAAAGCTTTTTGGAAATCGGTTAAACCATCCATTTCAATACTCATGTCAGCACCTCCTGGACAAAGATTTCAAGTGTTTCGTTTTTGAAATATGGATTTAGGATATATTTGATTTCAAATTCGTGATTTTTATATCCGATTCGCATATCTTTTGTAATGTCCTTGCCAGCTGAAAAACGGACAATAATTTTATGCGTGACATTTGTTAGAATTGTATCAACAGCTTGTTTTTGTAATGATCCTGTTTGCGGGATGATCGCCGCCCAAATTGTCTTTACAGGTAAAAATTTATAAGTTGTTTCTTCTAACTCATTAGTTGTTTTTTGATTGGTGAGGATTTTAATTTTATGTCTTAAATCTCCAGGATTCATATTACTCACCTCAAAGTAAATTAATTGAGTGCATATCTAATATGGACTGAACAACTTTATTTACATTGTTATCTTTCACAGTAAAGATACGATTTTCATACATTTCATTCGCCAGTACAAATATAGCGATTGAAATATCTTCTTTTGTGTCGAGTTGTTCATCAGATAGTCCCGTATAACCTTTGATATAAGCTTTTGCAGCTGAAAGAATAAGGGTAAATGTTGAAATAACATCTTGATCCGTTTCATCTTCACGCGCATATTTAGCTAATTCAACTGGCGTAATTTCACTAACCTGCATCACTTTTCACCTGCTTTTTTGAAACAACTTCTTCCACATGGCCAGCTTGTAATAAATCATCCGCAATTTCCTTTTTCACTACTTTAATTTCTCCTTTTGACATAGTGACCTGACCCGAAAAGCTCACAAGCGCTTTTACTTTCATTCCGTCACCTCCCAATATAAAAAGCGTAGAGTATGTCCCTACGCTGATTTCATAACTAATTTAGAGATTTTTTGAGCATTTTCAACCTTTGAATCTATTTCAATCCAACCAACAACACCGATAGCGTGTTGAGTTGCGTATTTTTCACGTAGAATTTCAATTGATACATTTTCAGAAAGCTTTACCGCAAGTCCTGACATATCACCATAGAAGACAACGGTTTTTCCAGCTGCCATTTTAGGCATATTATCAGATGTATAAACATCTTTACCTAGTAAAGTATAGCCCCAACGAGCTGTAGCATCCTTGTTTAATAGGTAGTTACCTTGGCCATCTTTAAGCTTGCGAATATCTTTACGGGTTTCTTTATTCATGATCCAAATAGCGCTGCCCTGAAATACATCAGGTACTTCTTCTTGTACATCAATTAGTTCATCTGCTGTTACTACTGTTGCAGCTGCTGCAGTAATAGATTGTGTAACTGTTGATAGACCTGTTACTTTATTAGGTGTACCATTTAGCAATTGATTTTCAATCCATTTGGCAATGGATTCTGCCATTTTTCCTACAACAAATGAAACAAGATCAAACTGCGAATTATTAACAAGTGATTTAGATACTTTACTTAATGCACCTGCTAAGAAACCTTTTAACTCGATAGAACCAAATTTACCGCTAGTAGATTCCAATTCAACAAATTCATCAGCATAAGCCATTTCAATTGTTCCTGCAGATTCATCATAGTATGGAATACTTAATGATCCACCGACATTATAGCGAGTTGCTAATTGATAAATTGGTGAAATATCATATACCTTTTGAATAATTTTATTTGCAATACTGGAAGGAATCACAGCACCGTTTGCTCCGACTGTTAAATTAACATCTGCTCGATCTTCCACTACACCACGAATGTAATTATCGAAAGCACGCGTTTCAGCTTCTTCTTCTGTACGTTCTTCAGCTTGTTTAGCAGGTAATTTTTTATCCAAAGAACGTGCTTCATCAAGAGCAGCGATAGTTTTATCAAGTCCAGCGATTTCATTTTTGATTTCATCAAATCGAGTTGCTTCTTGTTCCGTTAGTGCGCGAGTTTCTTCTTTTGCACCTTTTAATAAGTTGTCCATTTCATCTAATAAATTGTTACGTTGTTCTACTAACGTAGGCATCGAACGAGTCTCAATAAATTTTTCAATACTTTTTTTCATATTAATTTCCACCTTTCAATTTTAAAAGCTCAATTTGCTTTTCAAATAATGAGTAATCTATGTTTTTATTGGAACGGGTTTCTTCTTCTGATAAATCTTCAATTTCAGCTTTGAAATCTGTACCGCGAGTTTCAGAAATTGCCTGTTCTTCTCCTCTGGCCTCGATTGAAGTGGCAATATAAGCTGGCGTTTTATCTAAAATAGACACCTCTAAAAGCTCAATGTCCTCTAAAGTACGTTGCTGAATACCGCCCTCACCGTCTTCCCACGATGGTTTATTATCAATAAAGCCAAATGACCAACCTTTCAGCTTACCGTCTTTTGCTTTTTGAATAATTTCTGTATCTGATACATGAGCGATGGCACGTAAACCGATGTTATCCTCATAAAGTTGTAAATTACCCTCTTTTAATGAGCCAAGCTTTCGGTTTTTATCATGGTTGAATAATAAATCAACATTTTCGGCCTTATCTAAAGCTCTTTCAAACGTTTTAGCACGGATTTTTTCTTTAAACCGCCCTCTTGGTGAAGGTAAAACTCGACTTTCACGCTCCACAGCATTAACATAACCATCGAGTAAAACTTGATTTTCTCTAATTTCAATCCTCATTTTCTTCACCTCCTTCTGCAGCTACTTGACCGGATTCTGAAATATCAGCTGTTTTATTTGTATTTGGCGTGTAAATTTGTTTTGTTTTTGGATCATACAAGACATCTTGCAAGCCTAATTTAATGAAATCTAGCCCAAGTGGTGGAAGATCTTCTGAATAACGAACTTCATCTACTTGCATCCAGCCGTTTTTAACAGCAATTTCATAAGCTCTAAAGCGTTTTTCAATATCACCTTTGATAAGCTCTTTCATATCAAAAGCAAATAAAAAGACTGCTCTTTCTCAGATGGAAGAAGCAAGTCCTTGTTCAATGCCGTTTCAATCGCTCGAATAATCGGCAATATGCAATTTTTTATAAAGTTTCCATGCACTGCTTCACTGGCTGAGCCATCCAAAATGCTATCAGGCACTTTAAAGAGTTTATTAATTTCGCTTGAATTGGTTTTTTTATTTTCATTCAACTGCATTTCTACCGATGTACTAGATGCCTCTTTAAAATCTAAGCCGTTATTTAACACAACAATATTCTCAGTGTTATTCTTGTATAAATTGTTCCAGGCTGTTTTTAATTCTGCGATAGCGTCCTTTGACAAGCGACCTAATGACTTCAAAAATCCTTTTTTATTACCGCCTGTTTTAACAAGTGAATCCTCAAAATCAAGGGTATTATAAGCGACTGATAAAATTTTATTATGTTCTTTAATAATCCCTTTGCCTGTAACACCGTCTTTAGAGTTTCGGGCAATTTTAATAAACTCAAATTCCCTATAGTTCACACCATTGACGGAAATATCGTAGCTTTTAAATATCGGATCAACACCGACTAGAACTGATACATTCCGATTTTCAACATAGTGTAGGCTTTCAACATCATTTCTTCTTCGATTGATATATGCGTAGCCTGCACCTTCCAATAAGTAATCAGTTACTAAAGCCTTTTTGAATTGAAAGCCATCCAACGTGTCTTGTGTCTCATCGTTTAGTAGAATGACACGTTTATCTTCTTCCAATTCTTCTACTTTCCCGCTACCCTCTTTGAACAATTTGATTGGTAAGGTAGCAATAATACCTGAAATTAGATCCACACAAGTCCCTACCGAAGGTATACTAAGAGCTTCTTCTTTTGTTAAAACGGCACTTGTTAGACCTGCCTGCAGCAATAATTCATCCATTCCACTCTCGCGAAACTCCTGAATCCGCTGGAAATCACGCCATTCACGCCACTCTTTAATTAATCCCACAATCTCACCTCCTTAAATGACTTGTGCGCCCCAATCAGCATCAGGATTAAAGATGACATCATGCTGCAATAGATAGGTCGCATTGATTAGACTTACAACCATATCGACTTTGCCAGTTGATTTTTTCTTATTAACGTAGATATTTTTATTGGTGTCCTCAGTGACTTTTGCATTTTGAAAGTTTTCTTCTAGCAATTCATTTTCGGTATAGTGAAATTCCTTGTTCATTATCTTTTCTCTTAGTAGTTTTGTAGCTGGATGTAACACGCTTGAATGCTGCTTTACTTCCACGGTAACTAGACCTTCTTTTTCTAATTTCTGAGCTGTAGAAAGGCAGTTATAACGGTCATAAGCTACACCCATAACAATTACGTTGAATTTTTCTTCTACTTCCAAAATCATTTGTTCAATAAAGCCATAATCGACAGTCATATCACCGCACGAAAAACATTTACCTGATTTAATGTGATAATAATAATTGATTTTTTCTACTCGGTTTTTATCAGGAATACGCTCCGTTGGTACAAATGCATAAGAGTCTGCATAGATCTCCATATCTTCCTCAGTTACCATCGAGAACGAACAGTTATCATTGGTCATGGCCAAGTCTAAACCTAACCAAACTTGACGACCTGACCAATCAAAATCGTCCATTTTACATTTCCGCAAGTCTTCCACATTAACGTATGCTTCACCACTATTTGAAGGCAAAAAGTGATTCATATGTTTACATAGATATTCTTCGCGTTCTGAGGGCTTTTCTATAGCTGATTTACGGCTATCTCGAATCTCGTTATAGTTTTCCTCAATCCTCAACGGATTCGCCTGATAGAGCCCTGTATCGTCCCATAAATGCTCGTCTTCTGCATAATATAGCAGCGCAAACATTCGATCATCTTCAATAAACCCATTAAAGACTTTCTTTGCATACGCCAGTTCTTCCAACATGATCGATTTATCCTCGGCATAAGCAGTTGTTAATTTAAAGCGCAATGGATTTTTTACATTCAATTGCCCTGACTTCATGGCATTTATATTCTTGTAATCCTTAAAAGCGCCCACTTCATCAGCAATAAAAGCTGAAGGTCGGATTGAGTTATTTCGATTTGCTTCTGCAGTACGTGCCTGGTAAAAACTATTTGTTAATGTGCATACAATTCGGCCACTTAAGGTTTTAGGGATCACAAAGTATTTTGCTATCTTAGGACTTGCCATGATAATTTGTGTCATTGCCTTTTTAACTTCACCTGCAAGCTCACGGTCCAAACAGATTGAATAAAACTCTGAATGATTGTCTTCTGTCAGCATCAAAATGATGATGATTAGAGCGCAAATGAATGTTTTCGCATTCTTACGTGGTATAAATAGCGTAATATCACGGTATCTAAACTTTTCCTTATCATTTTTAAAGCGCCAGCCAAATATGTTTACAAGGAAAAAAGCCTGGAATCCTTCCAAGCCTTCTAAAATCGTTTTACCTGCTACCCCTAACCCTGTTGCGAAATTAAGTAAATCCAATAATCCTTCGATTTTTTCTACTTCTTCCATATCGAAATAGTAATCAAAATCATCTTCATACTGCTTTTCTAAATCTTTGAGGAACCAATTACACTGAATAATGACCTCTTTTGTTGTAATTTCTTTGCCTTTCACAACTCTTTCAGCGTATTTTACCGCCTTTTCAAAAATCATTTTTTACCACCACTCAATACTTTTAACAGCGGATCATCTTCTTCAACTCGGACTTGGAAATTAATATTTCCTAACTTCGCTCGACTCTGAGGCGACAAGCTTAACTCGTTACAACAACGGAAAAATTCTTTCGAGTATTTATCTTTAGCACTCAATAAATTTCGGTCCAATAACCGTTCAATATCTTTGTTAATGATTCTTTCAATTTGTTGCACACGATCAATAGCCACTGCACAGGTACTTAATATATAAATATCGAGATTCCCAAGAATACCACTCGCTTGTAATTCCTTAACGATATAGTTAAAAATTTTCTTTTGCCTAGCATTTAGGTGTGTAGGTGGCGAGATTTCATCGGCAGCACCTTTTAATTTTTCTTCTGTTTGAGTACGAATAGCAATTTCTTCTTTCGTTAAATTCTTACTCATTGTTTTGACACTCTTTGACGGCCTAGCCAACTTTCTCACCTCCTTGAAAATTTTCATTTAGGGAATTTTTTTCGAGCAAATAGGGGCAGTCGGTGTACGGCAATCTCAAAAATATTAACCAAACACCCCGGGGGTACTCTCCTGAATCATATTTTTTAATTTATTTTTTGAAATTAAATCTTTCTCAGCAAGCTCATGATGATAACGACAAAGAGAGATAAGGTTATCATCATCCAGTCTCTTGTCCCATGCATCTGCTATAGGTTCTATGTGATGTACCTCTAAGTCTGTAAAGTTATACTGTGTCTGTGTATTGTGTAGGTTACGCAAGCATACTTGACACAGATGTTTGTCACGGTCTGCAATGTATGCACGCTTATTCTTCCATGCCCTCGACCATCTAAACTTATCAATGTAAGTAGTCTTCTTTATAGCTGCTGGCTTAGATGGACACTGTTGTCCACGCTTATGAATGCCACCACAATATGTACAACTCTTTAGCATAGTGTCACATCCTTTCACAATTAAATTAAGTCATTATTCACTACCTTCTAAATATGTTGGTAGTTCTTCATCATTCATTGCATCAATCGCATCAAGCTCATCAGCTAATGCTTCAGTATACTTTGAGATTGCTCGTAACTTTAATTGCATCTTGTCTGTGTCCATGTCTACTGATAATGAAACGCTAGGTGCTTTATCCATTGTTCATCCCTCCACAATCTTCATACATTCTCTTAGCCTTTAACAATTGCTCTCTCTTCTTGCTGTGCTTAGTATATTTAAGAGCTGTTACGATATCGTCATAACGTTTCTGAATGATGAGTGAACTAAATGTATTATTTATCTGAGTGTATAATCCGCGTTTCTCCAACTGTTTAATATATCCAAGGTCAGTTGATTTCACTTTAATCATCACTCTAGATGGACTTGGGACTTTTAATAGTTTCAATAATTTTTGCTTTATTTTTTTGAACATTGTTCATCCCTCCACAATTAAAAGTAATTGTAATTTCTATTTGTTTATTTACATACAATGAACTTGGGATAGCAACTTCTTACCTCGCCCAGGATGTTTTTGTTAGATGCTATCCCACCTTGCATAATAAAAAGCCACATCCTTTTGGATATGACTTTAGTTATCTAATTCTATGTGCACCGCTTTGATTTGCTTAGGGTCACTTCCATACGGGTGATCCTTTTTATTCTGTTAATCCTTAAAACACGTTACCGATTAATTATTTTTCAAATATTTATTTCCAAAGAACCTTTTAGTTGGATAAATACCTCTTCACTTTCTATAACTATTCATATTATAGACATAGAAAGGAGGTATATTTCATGGGATACTCCGGAAATATCGGAAATTACAACAACAATTGTTATTATGGAGGCTATAATGGCGGTGGCTATGGTGGCGGTTCATCATTCGTCCTAATTGTTGTTCTATTCATTCTTTTAATCATTGTCGGCGCTACTTTCTTGCATTAATCTCTAATACCTCTTTTATTCACAACATAGAAATAAATAATAGGATAAAGTTTATTAGCCATACACCTCCTTATTCTAGGGTCACTTTACCCGAGTGACCTTTTTTCATTAAATCTCTTGATATATAAAATGTTTATTTTTAAATTAAATTTATTGAGTGGATGAATATCGCAAATCCTTTTAACAACTATGCATATTATAGACATTGAAAGGAGGGAAATAATTATGTCTCAAAATTATGGTAATGATTATGGTAGTGGTTATGGATCTGGATCTAGTTCTTCATTTGCTCTAATTGTTGTTCTATTCATTCTTCTGATTATTGTCGGCGCTAGTTTCATGATGTCAAAACATTATTAATACCCAACACCGCCCCTAATGCTCATAACAATTAGGATAATACAAACTTATCCTTTACACCATCAAATCTTTAGTAAGGGTCACCATCCTCCGCGTGACCCTTTTAATATTTTCCTCTTTCAAAGTATTCATCCCTCCATAACTATTTTCATAGTTGAAATATAATTTACCCTCACTGCACAGAATAGTTTTAACTGAATAAAAAGGTGGTGAGAAAAATGAAGAAAGTAAAACCTTCCTTTTACGAGTTAGTAATTCTTTTACTTTTAGTAAAAGCTATCTTCTTCTAATTCAACAATAAAGAAGATGACGACACTTGAAAAGAGTGTTGTCACGCGTTAAATAATAAAATACATAATTATTGTTTTGCTTTATGCATAAGAAAAAGCCACGCTCAAAAAGAACGTGACTTTAGTAAATTAATTATTATCTAAAATTCTATTGAAATGAAATATTAAAGCATTTAAGTTTTTAATATCTGATCCATGTTTACTATTAATGTCGGTTTCAATGTCCATTAACTTATCTAAATATTCTCTAGCATTTGAAAGATACTTTGAATATTCTTCGTATATAGATCCTTCATTAGCTTGTAAACCGTTCTCATATACATATATTAAATCTCTAACTATCGCTTTTTCTTCTGCAAGATTAATTTCTTTTTTGCCACTTGAAGCGAATTCAGTATCTACTTCAACTGTATAGATTTGTTCTAAGTATTTTTCTAACTTTACAATCTGATTTTTTGCAGTAGTTTGTAAGTTAGCAGTCTTAATTTCATTTGTCATTTACTTCACCTCCATTCTATTAATAGTAAATTATACCACAACAAAAGACTGTACTATTTTGTACGGTACAAAGTTACTTGTTTAACTTTTTAAATTGCATTTTAACTACATGATCAAGAGATATAAGACGATCTTGAATATATAAATATTTATCCCTATTTTTTGTTGCAACTAACACATTGGCCCAAAAGACTTCTGAAACCTTTAAAACATCTTTTTCTCCAGTAGAGTAGGTAATAGTAACTTGAAGATTTTTAGGTAATTGTTTATCACCAATATCTTTTAGTAATTCTTCAACCTCTTTAAAGAATTTCTCTTTATCCATTGTGATCACTCCATCATTCTCTGTTATAAAATATAATACCACATAAAAAGAACAAACGTTTGCATTTATTTATAATTCATTTCTTGTGATCATCATTTAAAAATAGAATTCTACCCTAGCAAAAAGTATTTGCTAGTTAGTTTTCTTTATTGTTTTCTTTATTGTTTTCTTTATTGTTTTCTTTAGGAATTTTGCATATATAGAAGAAACTCGTTTAAGTGTACGCTAATTAGCGTATAGTACTGTATGCTAATTAGCGACACTACTGTATGCTAATTAGCGTATAGCAAAGGTGTATGCTAATTAGCGACAGTCAACTCCATGAGAATGAAAAAGGAATCAACTAAGGTTTCCCTTAATCAATTCCCGATGATATAAATTTAACATGGATAAAACCAAATGCTTTAAAATGCTTTTTAAATATTTTACAATTCTTTTTTAAATATTTTCTATAATGTACGCGCAATATTTAAATCCAAGGCTAATTTATAAAAGGCTTTCCAACGTATTTTATCGTAGGTAGGTGGTGAAATTGGGGGTTGGAACTTAAAACAATAGACTTTCATATCTGTTAAGTATTCAGCATCATCAGCCATGTATCTTGTTTCAATTAAGAATCTTTCCATTGGTGGCAGTCTCTTTACAGCCCGTTCTACACGTTCACAATACCTGCGTCTTGCACTTTGTTCATCAACGTTGTAAATGGCTACTGAGCCTGTTTGGTCACTCGTCAAATTACCCTTTCCTCCACCAATGTCATTAATATGTGATGTTGTAGCAGCTTCCTTTTCCTCGAATGTTAAGTGCTTAAAAATGCGGTACTTTTCTAATTCATGTTCTACAGCTGCTTGTGTTGCTTTTCTGTCCAGTTCAGGTAATTCAAAATGCAAAGTCGTTCCTCCTTCTGTTCAAAAGGAATGCCCCAGAATTAACTAGGGCAACTTTTATTAATCTAGTAGGTCATCCCCGTTTTTGTCTTGAGCTACATCTTCCATGTTCAATTGCTCTACTACTTCGGTAGTACCATCACCATTTACGGTATATTTAAGGCCCTCATGATCTTCTCCATCATCAATATCCTCAATACTCATTTGGCTTTGCTCAAGCAATAATTTGATGTTAAAGCCAGCCCTTGGATATAGTTGAATAGTTTTTTCTTCACTATCACCTTTAGCTTCAAATTTGAGTACGACTTTCTTGCTATCGCGCTGTATAGATTTCATCTCTGCAGATAATTTAACATCACCAATTTCAATTATTACAATGCTGCCTGCCATACCAATTAATTCAGACTTATGTTGAACATCGTCCCCTAAGATATGGAACTCTAAAACTTCCTTCTTATCGTCTTTCTGAATCTTTTTAAATAGCACATCTAGTTCAACTTTAGCCATTCTTCACACTCTCCATTTCAATTATTTTATTTCCTAATATCGATTTAACTACCTCTGCTTGATAGACAGGACAACCAATAAAATCAGGTCTATTAAACTGGTACATGATTCTCGCAATTTGAGCTAAAATATATGCATCTACAACGTTGTCACTTTTATGTGAAAAGCCATAGTGATCCTTTACTGACCTCATAACGACTTTTTTCTTTTCTACTCCAGTAAGACGTTTTTTGCTACCTACTTCACCAGTAAATCCTGTTACATTTACGAATTTCTTAACAGCATTAGGAGCAACTTCGTAGTATTTAAAGCCACGTCTAGTTAGTGACATTCGCATACCCCAACCAATCCCACCAAGTTGTATGCCTTGCTGTGTTGCAAATCCAAATCCTTCTACAGTAATGATGTCGCCTTTTTGCATATGAGCCATAACCTCATCGATAAGGGTAATCATGCGTAGAGGATCTTTATCACCTATGCCAGTTAATTCTTTAGCTCTAAGCACTTGGCCACTTTCATCAAGTGCAACAAATCCTGTTTTAGTTGATGGATCTAAACCGATGAATCTCATACTGATCCTCCAAATTTCTTTTTTTTATTAAATCCTCAATGATGGTGGATATACACCTTTGTAATTGGAACACTAGAGAATACTAATATTGCCGTTAATATTCCAGACACAATAAAAGCTGCTGCTATAATGTATCTTGAAGGTGTATAAATATTAAATAGGACTAATAATCCTAGAACAATCCAATACATAATACTGAGGATTTGTAACAAAATTTTCGCTGTAGTCAATATTCCCAACCTTCCTTCTGAGCAAAGACTTTTACTGTTTATCCAGTTCAATAAACTTCTGTTTCCACCCCATAAATAGCAATTTAAATTCATTCATTCCAATGTCTCGACCTTTTGCAAAGAACTGTTGAATGACCTTGCCTTGTTGCATTTTGTCAGCTGGATCATGCCATAAAAATTCAACAACATCTGCGTCTTGTTCAATGGATGATGATTCTTTTAAATGTGACAGCTGTGGCTTTTTAACATTGTCGCTTTCCCTGGTCATTTGCGATAACATCATAAAACAACAATTCATGTCGCGTGCTATCTGCTTGGCTGTGGTAGTTACATTCCCAACAGCTTGCGCCCTAGTTTCATTTTTTCGTTGTGGAATTTTCATAATTTGTAGGTAGTCAACTGCAATCATTGCGATTTGCCCATAGCGTTTTTTAAAACGCCTTGCCGTTGCTCTCACTTCTTCAATTGTGACACCACTCGAGTCTTGAACGAAAATCGGCAATTTCTCCAGTTCTTTATACGCATGTTCAATTACTCCCAATTCTTCTACTTTAAGCTCTTTGTTTTTAATACGACCATAAGCAATGCCCGTTGAACTAGCAATCATACGATCAAACAATTGAAACTTGTCCATTTCCTGACTAAAAACAATCACTGGCCCACTTTTGGCAACCCCCATAATTCTTTGAAGAAGCATTGCTGTTTTGCCAACACTAGGACGTCCAGCACTAACAAACAACCACCCTCTCCAAAGTCCATGTGCCCACTTATCGTAATATTTAAATCCAGTTGGAATAAATTCAGCTCGTTTTAAGAGATGTTCGAAATACCCTTGTCGTGAATCCTTCAAACTTTGCATTTTCCCATCATCTTCTGGCCTTACTTCCGATGCTAGTTTTTCGATTTCAGCGAAATAATCATCGTCTGCTTCATAATCCTCATGTACGAGATTCATAATTTTTTGCCCTATATCTGTTCCACGGCGCCTTATTGCTCTCGAACGAACAATATTGGCATATGACACAACATTCACTGCAGTAGGACATGAAACGGCTAATTCAGCTAAATAAGAAATGCTTACTTCGTCCATCTTGTTATGCTTCATGTACAGTTCAGTAACGGTTGTAATGTCAATGGGTTGGTTTCTATCATCCAACCACTTCATTACTCTGAAAATTTGTTGGTGACGTGCGCTAATAAAGTCCCTCGCTTCAAGAAAAACAATGTCATCAATCACACTTGGTTCAAGAAATATCGCACCCAACACCGACTGCTCGGCTTCAAGTTCATATTCAGTTGCTCCAATCAAAGTCATTTGGATCATTCCCGTCTTGAATCCAGCGTTGGAACTCTATTTCTTTATCTCTAGGATCGTATTGTTGTTTTTGTTTTGGTTGCATAGGTTTCTTTTCAGCATTCATTTTAATAGCTAATTCCATAAACTTATCTCTAAGTTTTTTGGCTGATAAAACATTAGTGCGCCAAAATGAATCTTGTGTCACCCAATCCATGACTTGTTTTACTAAGTGCTTATCTACCTGATCTATTTCAATAAGCTTTCGCATATCATCAGCCCAGGTTTGCATGTTAGACTTTTTAATTAAATGAGAAATTCCAGCCTCATTTGCGACTGCAGCAACTTTTTCATGAAAATAGACTGCCATTTTGAAATAAGTATTTTCTTCATCATATTTTAATTTTTTTACTTGTTTAGTTTGATCAGGGATTTCAGGATCTACCTCTTTAGACGGCAGCTGTTCATCCCACTCTTTATAATCTTTATTAAATCCCATGATTCTCGCTCCTTTTGAACCAATCCCAATAACTGAGATTATGTTTCTATCAATCAGCGTTACTAATTCTCTATTTAATTGCGTTCTGTTAACATTGACTACTTTTGCTAAAAAACTTATGGACATTTCATTGGTTTTTCTCTGAAAACCATACGTATATCTCCAAATGGCCAGTACCAAACGGAATTGTGTGCCATTGAGATTGGTCTTCATGATATGATCGAAGATTTCATTGGCAATCCGTGTATGCCCATTTTTGAGTTGTGGACTTGCCATGATCACTCACCCTATTCATGCTTTCAATTGGCTGCTCATGTATTCAATGAGTTCCTCTGAAAATTCCTCAATATCTTTGCGGCTACTACCTTTGTATGGTCTGTTTAACCATTCATCAATGCGATCCGCAACTGATCCAGTAACATTTTTAGATTTAATGGACTCTAATTGCCTTTTTAGCTCTACGTTTTCAATTTGTAATTTCAACATAGCAGTTAAAATTAATTCATAAGGATGCATTAAATGACCTCCAATTCGTAGTGGCTGCCTGCTTGATATCCTTTTTTCAACAACTCCCTTTTAACGGTCATTTCTGCAAGCGTAGGAAGGTTGTTCTTGCTACTTAAATGTGTAAGGTATATTTGTTCACCTTTGCCTCTTACAAGCTCTCTAAGGGCTGTTGCTGTTTGTTCATTTGATAAGTGGCCAACGTGACTCAATATCCTCGCTTTAACGCTGTTAGGATAATTAGACGCTTCAACCATTCGTGGTTCGTGGTTGGCTTCAATAATATAAACATTGCTATACCTCATGGCACTTAACATGTTTTTATCAACTAAACCAGTGTCTAAGCATATAGAAACTTTAAAATTGTCTAATGTTCTTACAACATATCCCCTCGGATCGATTGCATCGTGATGAACATTAAAATCGTTTACTATAAAGTGACCACAACCGAAAATACCCCCAACACCAATTGGTCTAATCAATTCTTCTTCAACACTAGTGATATTTTTCCATTCACGTTCGCCAGCATAAACAGGAATTTTGTATTTATTGGCCAATGGCAGACCTTTAATATGGTCACTATGTGCATGTGTGACAAAGATTGCTTTAACACTACTTGGTGTTATGCCCACTTCCAGAAGCCTTTTCTCTATCTTTGTTTTAGCAATACCTGCATCGATTAGAATGGTAGTTTCATTGGTTGTTAAAGCTATACAGTTTCCGGATGAACCACTTGCTAAGATGTCAACTTTCATTTCCTACCCTCCAACTCCTCATGACACCGCGGGCATATTTCTAGCCCACGGTACAAGTTGTATTCATTTTCATTCATTTCTTTCCCACACAGCTCACAGTCTTTATTCTTCTCATAAACTATTGTTTGTGGTAGTTTCATAGTTTTTACTCGAGTAAATCATCATTACTTTGTTGTGTAGCGAGCATTTCAATATTTAAATCTAGCAATTCAATCAAGCCAACCATTTCAGCCTCTGTTGCAGTTGCAGGGTCAATATTCGGAGCATTTTTATCCAGGTATTCTTGTACAGCCTTTTTCGTTTTAATGCCAAGCTGTTTCAACCTTGAATTAATTTCCTTGCGTAATTCGTCAGCGCGAGTTAGTGCAGGCTGTTCAACCGGAGGCTCTAACCGTTCCTGATTAGGTGTAATATCCTTGCGTGTTTGCGTAACAGATTGCGTTACATCATTTGGTGTAATCGTTACATCTTCAAATGACAGTCCGTATTGTTTTTTCAATGCACGTTGCTGAACATGTTTTCCGAACATGTCACTTGTCCATTTGTTCCAGTTATCTTTGTTTTGACCAGTGAACATATGAGATACTTCATCAATGTCCATAATGACCGTTACAGGTGGATAGCCGTCACGATAAGCAACTGAATAGGCACCGATAATCTTTCCACGTGGGAATCCAATTTCATGCTGGACAACTTCCATTTGCTTAGTTTCTTTATTCATAGCAATTTTGAACTCGTCATTTTCATGAACCATTTGTGTGTCAGGCGCTATAAACCCCTCTTGTTCTCGAGCTTTTGAAAGATAAGCCTCAGCTGCAAATTGAATACGTGCTTGGCTACCATATTTGATGAAGAAAATTTCATTTTTGAATGGATCTAAACCGTATGCGGCTGCCTTATGTGCGAACAAAAGAAATTCCTGATCATTTGCTGTTGGCGCAATTGAATTTCGAATAACCTCTAATACTGCAGGTTGAAAAGCTTCTGTAATTTCAGGTGTTAAAGCCGGTAAGTTTCTGTTCATAATTAACGTGCCTCCGTAAATTTATTTAGTCCATTTTTGACCTGTTTTTTCATACTTTCATACGCTTTTTCATAAAGTGCGTCAACATCTTGTCCAGGCTCTACCGAAATTGTTACTGCAGCATCTACTTTTACATTTTCAAAGTTCCCTAGATTTTTGGTATATGTGTAACCTACTGTGATTTCTTTAGTGTTCATTCGGACACAACCTCCAATTCTTTACCTGCAACAACACGACTAATTATTAACTGCCCATTCGGTTCTTTGAACTTAGTAATTGTTTCAGCATTATCTACAAAACAAGGGACGATAAGATCACTTTGCCCTGACAACACATCACGAATTTCAAGCCCTGCTCTAGTTTGTTCGCTAAATGAAAGTTTCATATAGTCTTTACCATCCATTTGAACAATGAAAGTTGGTTTATTTTCACCTGTCGTTTTCACTTCTTCGAATAGTTTTATCGATAAATTTTCGAACAGATCTTGAACCTTCTTAACTTGTAATTCAGCTTCTTTTGCTTTGAAATCTTTAATGGCATCAAGGATAAAGATTGATTCATTAAGTGATTCAAGTGTTTCTTTTTCATTCGCTTCTGCAGCAGCAACTTGCTCTTTCAAAGCTTCAAACTGCTTATGTTTAGAAATCTCATATTCAATCGGATTTATCTTTTCTTGTAGTAAGCGTGCTTTTTCCAGTTGCTCCGTCACATCTACATATTCAAGAGTTTTAAGTTCTTCTTCCAGGGCTTTTCGTTCATCAACAGCTTTTTGGAACCTCGATTTAACCTGTTGAATACGTTGCTCTTTTTCTGCTTTTACAGCATCGATAGCTTCATCTTGTAATGTTTGATTACAGACACGGCAAGTGTCTTGAATTTGTTCACTTTTGAGCTGATTAAATTGGTCTTTAATATCGTCACGTTCATGTGTCAAAACGTTAATTTGGTTGTTTAGGATATTGATCCTACCATTTACCGTTTGAGCTTTATCTGTGACAACTTCAATGCTGTTTCGTTCTTTAACAAGCTGACTCAATTCCACATTTAGCGAATCTAAAGGCACAGTTGGAGCTTGTTGTTCTAATTGCTCTTTCAATGTCTTTGTTCTACTTTGTGCAGCTATATATTGCTTATCCAGCTTGGTTTTATTAGATCGGTGTATTTTATCTAAATCATCTAATGAATGTTTTTTAATTAATGTGGCCAACTTGTCCGATTGTGGCTTAGGTAGCTCTTTTAATACTTCTTTATTTGCAGGTGCAGTTGTATACTTTAAAATCATTTGGCGCTGCTTTTCCCAGTGCAATGTGAAAAAGTAACTTGGATTAAACAGCGATAAGAATAAATCTTTATCAAATAACTTCTCTACTACCTCATTAAATTCAGTAGCTTTTGAAGGCACTTCATTCACGTAAAATTTGTTGCGCCCTTTAGCAATTTCACGACCTAGTAACAGCTCTCCGTCATTAACGTTTAACAGTAGCGTTACAAGCGTGTTATCTGCCTCGTATGTGACTGGTGACGGATCTAGTTTGCTACCCATTAAGTCGTTACCGTATAATAAGAATGTAATAGCTTCGCCAATGGAGCTTTTACCTTTTGCATTATCCGCGAGGATCTTAGTCAGGTCACCAAACTTAACTTCAAGATCCTTGTGGCTTTTAAAATTCTGCAAGTTTAATTGATTGAATTTAATTTCCACAATTTTTTACCTCATTTCGTGTTATAATGTCACAGAAAAGACTTGTATCTGAGCCTGAACCGTTCCAGCGGTATAGGCTCTTATTTTTTGACCATAACAATAGTGCCTCGCTGCCATTCAGCTACAAATTCGTGAAATTTCCACCCTTTGTTGATAAGATTATGTTTTATGAAATAATCCCACAGGACTTTTAACATGCAATCATTCATGTTTTTCATCTATTTGAATTGCTCAATTTCAGCAATTAATTTTTGGGCACCCTCTGGACTTAGAACTAACTTTCCACCTAGCAAACTATAATTTTTGTCTGAGACTTCACCAGTAACGGCACATGTCATATTAGCCATATATTTTTTGAGAATGATTTGATCCCCATCGATAAAAATTTCTAAAGCATCCTTTTCTCCAATCCCTAATGTGCGACGTAACTCAATTGGAATAACTACACGACCTAAATCATCTACCTTGCGTACAATACCTGTTGATTTCATTTTGTTTTCTCCTTTCGATTGAGAGCTCCCATTTTTGTGTAGATATTTGCAATTACGACACCTGTTTTAGTGAGCTCCGGATCCTGCTTAAATAATTTATTTTGATTCATCCTAGCTAACCGTGCCCGAGTAATTAACTGCAAATTTTCAAGCTGAATATTAAGTTTGTTTCGATCAAGAAAAATCAGAACATGACCTTTGGGTATTGGACCGTTTACTTTTTCCCAGACAACTTTGTGTTTATGCCGCCATCTCTCATGCCAAGCACCCGTGTCAGAAACTTTAATTAGTACATAGCCATCACGGTCAATACGCTCAGTACCTACAGGTTTATAATTCTTTGCCTTGTCTCCTTTCTTAAATGAAGTTTTATTTATTTGACCAGGGAACTTTTTACCCTTATTAGCAGGTGAACTGCCTTTCTCGAAGTATCCAGTACGGCCACTAGTAATAGTGTGATTTTTTAAGCAAGCTTTTAATTGTTTCAGATTGATATTTAATTGGAAATGTTGATTGAATATCAGTAGCAAATCGCTTTGACTATTTGATGGATAATGCTCACGTAAAAATTCTTTTTGCTCATGTGTCCAGGTATGACGCAATAACCTCACCCTTTCAGCAATTTTGGCTTTTCTGCATCGAGATTTAATCGATCTGGGTTGTCATAGAATTTTTGAGCTTGTAACACTAAGGAACCGTTAGAGATTATTTGATTTGCTACGCTTGTAACAGCTTTAGCTCTTTCAATTTCCTCCGTTAATTTATTACCAACCAAATCTTCATCACTCAATCGCTCGAGCTGTGCAAATAAATGATTGTTTAAATCTCCTAATGTGTTTTTCATTATGCATTCACTCCTTTGATTTTTAAGTTGAATGCTGAAGCTACGTAACGAATACCTTGTCTTACACCTTCTTGGTGAACTGTCCAAAAGTCACTTACCTTAGCGTTATATAAATCAGCAATTAATTCTTCTGGAGACTTTACAATCACATATTCTCCAAAACAAATTTGTGCGGCTTCTTCAAGTGTGTACTGAGCTTTTAATAAATCTGCCAGTTTACCTGAATGAATATTTGAAGCAAATGTTCCATAAAAAACATTGCCTATTTCACGGATTAAGAACGCTTTGTGTAACCCATCACATGCCTTTACAGCATCATCAATTTCCTGTGTGACTTGTACCTTGTCCATTTACTCACCGCCCCATTTGACTTGGAAATATTGTTCCTTATATGGTCCAAGTAATCCGCGTTTCTCAACTATTTCAAATTCACAATAGAAACCTTTTGACTGTAGTTCTTTTTGAGTGACCTTTAAAGCTCTAACATCATCATGAGTATCTACGCTTTGTCGCCAACCTGTGAAACCATCTAATGCGGAATCTTCAATTTTGGTCATAATTTGTTTAAATAGTGGACCATCTAAAACATCCTTCTCATAATTAGCTTGACCTTCACTTGCTAATTGCTTCAAAAACTCAGCTGTTGGAATTTCATTCACCCTATCTCACCACCTTTCAATGCCTGGTAAACTTTCTGAGCGTAAGCAACTTGCCTCTTAATGTATGGATCAGTTTCTTTCCCACCACTTGCTAGCCAATCACCTATACGCTGTTTAACGTCTGATAGAACGTTTAATGGTAACTCGCAAGCAATTTGGTGTAACTCATATAAAGGACTAATACCACTCGTTAATGCTTCGCCTACTAATGCCTCTGGAACAGGTTTAATCTTCATTGGATTCACCTGCCTTCATCTGAGCCCATCTTGCTGACCACATAGCAACTGTTTTAATAATTGCCTCACGCAATTTTTCAGTTCTGCCATCATCAGATTTTTCAGCTCGCCACTGTAGGTTGGTTGTGTTCATTTTGTGCCTCCTTTGAAGTCTGGATAGTATCACCCACATATTGAATGACCTCATCCCATAGTTTTTTTACGGTTTTTGTTCCCTCACCCCAAGCCTGTAAAAGCTCCAGTGCTTTTTCCGGGTTTGACTTAGAGAGTTCAGCTAGTTTCACAGGTAAATATGCATTTTGACGTATTCTTTCTGGATCAATCGGAAAAAAATTTGTTGTCATCAAACATCGCTCCTATAGTTTTAAATACATAAAATTTTTCTAATGTGCTTTATATGTTCTTGAGCTTTCTTACCATCTTTTCGGCCTCTGATAATATCCGAC
Organism: Lysinibacillus sp. fls2-241-R2A-57; assembly: GCF_030209535.1. Lineage (NCBI taxonomy): Bacteria > Bacillati > Bacillota > Bacilli > Caryophanales > Bacillaceae > Lysinibacillus > Lysinibacillus sp. fls2-241-R2A-57. The sequence continues at coordinate 16,298 of NZ_JARVRU010000085.1, read as the reverse complement.
AGATAGGCGCTCGAAATACCAACCATCTCGGCTAAATCCTTTTGGCTCATCTTTCGTTTAAATAACTCTGATCTAACTTGTGCACCCAAATCTTCTGGCATATTTGAACAAACCTCCTTCAAAAATCAATTGACGTTGCTACCGTCATATAAGCTATAAGTTGAAATAATATATACCGTCATTGGCTCGGTATCACAGCGCATTACTTATTTGGAAAATTTTAAGCTAAATTATTTGCTAATCTAGTTGACCAAAAATGACTTTTTTGCTATTATAAACCCATAGCTAAATAAGACTTTAAAAAGCCTTTAAACCAACATTTAAACCGTTCCCCAACGAAAAATGTTTATGAATAGGTCATCTTTTTTATTGCCTTTTTAGCCAATAAATTAGCTTATGAACACAGTATAATGACTTTAAAGTTAAATGTCAATATATCGATGACTAAAAAGTTACTATTGTTTTGATAAGCCTTGCGAAAGGTTGATATAAGTGAGTTTAGTGAAAAGAATAAAATTGCTATGTGATGAGCGAAAAGTAACTTTTGCTGAAGTAGAAAGAGAAATAAATATCTCAAATGGTCAAATAAGAAGATGGGATAATGTTTCTCCTAAAAGTGAAACATTACAAAAGGTTGCAGACTACTTTGATGTCAGCACTGATTATTTACTTGGACGCACTGACGAGAAACGTTACTACGATTTAACCGAAAAAGATGAGCTTGCTATCCAAAGAGAACTAAAGAAAATAATTAATGGCGAGGACGTAGACAATGCATTCGCTGCCTTCGATGGAAGAATTTTAGATGAATTGGATGAAGAAGATAGAGAGTTGTTAATCGCTTCTTGGGAAAATACTTTACGATTAACTAAACGTATGGCCAAACAGAAATTTACACCTAATAAATATAGAGATTAAAGTACGGTGGTGTTTTGATGGATATTAAAGAGATTATTGGACAACTAGTTAAAAAATACAGCACAAACAATCCTTTTAAGTTGGCTGATCTACTAGGGATAGTTATTGTCTTTGAGCCACTAGGTTCAATTCATGGCTATTATAGTAGATCTCACCGTACCAAAGTAATTCATATCAACGAGAATTTACCGTACAATAAGCAATTTTTAACGTGTGCTCATGAACTAGGACACGCTATATTACACCCGGATGAAAATACTGCATTTTTAAAAAAAAATACTTTATTTTCTACTGACAAAATTGAAATAGAAGCCAATACATTTGCTGTTGAGTTATTGTTACCAGATGAATTATTTGAAGATCAAAATATTTATAGTTGTTTTACCATCTATGAGGCTATAGAAGAAAAAGGAGTTCCAATCGAGCTACTTTCTTTAAAAAAGAGTAGATGGTAAAAAAATTTTGTCTTAAAAAGAACAAACATTCCCATTAGAGGAGTTTATTATTTTAATTAGCAAAAATAATAAGGAGAAAAATAATGAAAACTATAATATATTATCGGGTTTCCACTAAGTTTCAAGAAGATAGATATAGTTTAAAAGCACAAAAAGAAGAACTCACTAGATATGCCCTTAGCCAAGGTTGGGAGATTGTTGCTGAATTTAAAGACGTAGATAGTGGTGGGAAACTTAATAAAGAAGGACTTAACGGATTAATGGATTATGTTGAGGAAAACTCTGTAGATATAGTTCTATGTGTTGACCAAGATAGATTAAGCCGACTTGATACTCTCAATTGGGAATTTCTCAAAGACGTCTTACGAGACAATAAAGTAAAGATTGCCGAACCCGGAACAATTGTAGATCTTTCAAATGAAGATGATGAATTCATCTCTGATTTAAAAAACTTAATTGCTCAACGAGAGAAGCGAGCTATTGTCCGTAGAATGATGAGAGGAAAAAGGCAGCGCACACGTGAAGGGAAAGGTTGGGGCCCTACTCCATCAGAATACATTTATGATAAAAGCACAGGTACTTATGAATTAAATGAAAAGTGGGCATGGGTCTACCTATTTATGAAAGAATCATACTTGGATAAAAATATGGGAGATGTAGCAATCGCAGAAGCATTAAATAAGATTACCAAAACTCCTAGAGGAAAAGCATGGACAACCTCAATTGTATCTCATAAACTCACCAGCGAAGTTTATTGTGGTCGTATGATAAAAAAATTTTCAAATGGTGAAAAAATAGTAGTTGAAAATGTCTATCCTATATTATGTACAGATGAAGAGTATCAAAAAATTTTAGAAAAACGAAAAAGTAAATATCGTCGTAGACCTGAAGGTGATCCTCAAATATTACGTCGTGTAGATATGACATGTGCGTATTGCGGTAAAAAGATGGCTGTTCGTATGTCAGGTGTAAAAGGTCGATGGTTACATTTTTACATTGGCCATCAGTCAGACTGCCATTTAGAAGCAATTAACACGATTCGTGTTGAACCTAACTTTATCAAAGCAATAAAAGATATTATTAAAAATGAAACATTAGCAAAGCAATATATACAAATTGAATACAACGCTGAAGATTTACAGCGAATTGAAAATGAAGTTAATATGACTCTTAAATTAATGAACGACATCAAGACCAAAATTGACCGTCTTTTACCTCTATATCTTGATGGTACCTGGTCAAAAGTACAACTCAACTCCCAGAAAACGTTACTTGAAAATGAACTAAAGTTACATGAGGAACGATATAACCAAATAACCAATAAACAAGAATTAATTAAAGCAAACTTATTTAACTATGATGTCGTTATGCAGTATTTAAGTGTGGCAGAGAGATTTGATATCCTTTTAGAGAAATCTGAACAAATGGAAATGATCGGACATTTATTCCCTACTGCCACTGTGTACAAAGATAAAATTATATTCAACATTTTATTACCAAATAATGTACCCTTAGAAATAAGTGTACCAATTGCCCCTGATCCATATAAAAGAGCGAAAATCATTAGCTCAGGTGTGGACCCACAAGGTAAATATAACCGCATACAGCAATACTTAAAGGATAATCCTGACGATTCTGTACAAGCAGCAGCTAATGCGTTAAATATTCCTACAAGTACAGCTTATAGATTAGAAAAGAAATTCGGTAAATTTAAAAGTATAGATTATTAAATTGACAACATGAATTTCAAAAAACTACTATCCCCCACCCATTCCCATGGTTTTATACATTCATATATACAGACTAATTGCTAAAAAAGGGACATTAAGGATGAATTTTTTTATGTAAGCTTTTATAATAGAGTAAGAGAAGGCAAAGAGGTGAACATATTTGTTAGAAGGTTGGTTTTTATGGTTTATCCTATTTTGGGTAGTTGTGCTCATTTCATTAATGGCGATAGGCGGATTTTTTATGTTCCGCAAATTTTTAAAAGCTTTACCGAAGCAGGACGGTAAATCTGATTTAGATTGGCAAGAGTATTATTTAGATAAAACCATTCATTTATGGGGACAACCTGAGAAAGAGCTTTTATATGAACTTGTAAGCCCCGTACCTGAGCTATTTAGACAAGTAGCAAAGGAAAAAATAGCAGGAAAAATTGGCGAGCTTGCTTTAGAAGAAAAAGCATCAGCCATTAACCATGATCTAATTATTCGTGGCTATATTCAAGCAACCCCTAAGCGCGACCATAAATTTTTACGCAAAAAATTAGATGAAATGCAAATTGACATTTCCCCATATGAACATCTATTTGATTAATGGTACGCTGCACAAAAATCTGTGCAGCGTTTTTACTGCTCTTCGTTAAGTTAAAGTTTTTCTATGCTGTTATTAAACAGTGTTTCCTTCTATTCAGGTACCGTGTTCTATCCGCTAGGCAACTGTATATATATAAGATTTTCATTGAAAACTAAGTTCGATTATTTAATAACAAATTTTATTCCTAAATTTTATTCAAACATTCTTGAAGATGATATAAAAATAGAATCTCGTGACCATCTTCTACTATTTCTCGATAAAATAAATGCGAGATTTATTCGATATTCGATATATTTAGAAAAGAACAGAAAGGAATTTAATATGTTGTACAAGCCAAAATGGAGTATAGCAAAGAAACGTTTAAAAAATCTTGTATGCGAATCTTTGTATTCAAGAGTGGATTTTCATGTGATTAACTATCGAAAAGCGCATGATCAGTTAGGTAGAGCTGTTATTACCGTTGATGGTATAGAAAAATTAAGTATGTGCACCATAGTCGCAGAAAGAGAAGAATACTACAGAGAAAGAGAAATTCGGATTCAATCGAGTAATTTAAACTATGTTGATGTAGCGTATAATAGAGGGGTACAAGAACAGGCTCATGAGCAATTAAAAAAAGAAGGAATCTACGGACAGCATGACTTCTTTTTTGCATTAGAGACGTATTTTAATTCGTCAATGGACGATTTATTAAAATCTAATAATCCTTTAATAAAAATATTATGTATTTTAGACCGACGCATAGGAAAAAGAACATTATACAAAATGGAAAATATCATTTCAGAAGAAAATACATTAGTTCAGGAATTTTATAAGCTTCATTGTAACGCAGAAAATATACGTCTTAGTATATAAATAGCTCCTATTTTTTTCTATGAATCGCAATTACATTTTAATCAAACTTTATTCAAATTTAACATCACCTGGATACAAAAAAACTACACCAGATGATTCTTTCTAGTGTAGTTTTTCTATTATTAATTCTTCAATGAAATTGTTTTTTTGATTCTTTTAAATTGGATAAGCATTGCAACTCGCCAAGGGACTAACATGGCGAACGCCAAAATCCAAAACATTCCTGCTAATTCGCCAACATCAATGGAGCTACTTAATAGCACTTTTGCAACAATACGGATTACTAATAACCCTACTAGTATAAAAACGAATGCTTTCGAACGTTTTAAATAAATATCTTGACCTTTTACTTCAAATTTAGAAGTGGCAATTAAGATTGTTGAGAACACTATACCGACTGCTGTCGCCTCTAGAATCTCCATTGGCGACACTCGAAATTGTTCAAATAAAAACATTACTGCACCTGAAGACATCGCAATAGGTGGAATGATAATTTTCTTCTCATTTGTTGGTTTCTTGGATGCTCGCACACGTAAAACCATGACAAAGCTACCCATAAAAATAGCCATTATAGTTGAACCTATAACATAATATTGAGAAGGGATATTGCTAAACATAAAATTTCCTCCTCTAATGTCAAATTAACAATTTTATCCAATCAATTGATCAACTACAGCTTTTAATCTTTCTGGCTCGAAAGGCTTTGTGATAAAATCCTTCGCACCACTTTCAATCGCTTCCACGATTAACTTCTGTTGTCCTAAAGCCGTAATCATAATTATTTTTGCATTTGGAAATTCAGGGATGATTTCTTTTACTGCTGCGATACCTGTCATAACGGGCATTGTTACATCCATCGTTACAAGATCTGGTTGTAACTCACGATACATCGCTACAGCTTCTTTACCATTGGCTGCCTTGCCGACTACCTCATAACCCCATTCAGTTAACATATTACTTATTGCAACACGCATAAATAGCGTATCATCCACTACTAAAACTGTAGGCACATGTTCATCTCCCTCCACGTTAAAGTACGGTATGTCTCTTTAGTTTAGCAGATTAGAAGCCTGTAAATTCACCAAAAATAGGCTGTAAAATGCGTGTTATATACGTTAATCCATCAAAGAATAATAATACCCCAACGGCAATCATAATATAACCGCCGATCTTCACAATTTTTTGGCTGTGTGTACGAATCCAAGTCATACGTGAAATAAAGAAAGATAACACGAAGAAAGGAATCGCAAAACCTAAATAATAAGCTAACATATAGCTAAAGCCTGAGCTTGGATTTGCACTAGCTAATGAAATAATCGACGCTAAAATTGGACCTGTACATGGTGTCCAGCCAGCCGCAAAGGCTATTCCAATTAAAGCTGATCCCAAATAACCAGATGGTCGATTTTTAAATTGAAATTTTCGATCCTTCATTAAAAAGTCAATTTGTAGTAATCCCACAATCATTAAACCAAATACAACGATTAAAATGGCCCCAACCTGGCGTAATAATGTTTGATAATTTAGGAAGAACTCTGCTGCAAATGATGCCCCTAGTCCAATCATTATAAAAATAATTGAAAATCCTAGTAAAAAGAATAATGTGTGCAAAATAGCACGCTTTTGCATCATGCCTCGTTCCGATTTTAGCTCATCTAATGTCATACCCGTTATGTATGATAAAAATGCTGGATACAGTGGAAGGGTACACGGTGAAATAAAGCTTAAAAACCCTGCACCGAAAGCTAAAAATACGTTAATATCAGTTTCCATATTTTTCATTCGCTCCTTACAGTTACTGCTTCCATCGTACCAAAAATCACTGTAAATTGCGCCCTTCCTGTTTGTGAACGTTTCTTGACAAAAGGGTGTTGAAAAAGTGAAGTTCCAGCATATTATCATACACAATTTAATTTTCAAACCTCATTACACCGAGGTGTATTTGATAATGTACTTCTGCATTATGCGCCCCGTTGTATTATCTGTCAACAAAATTCCCCATAATTCTACATACAGTGTTACTTGGCTGCTCTTAGCGCTAAAGCAGTAAGGTTTTTTGAGCTTTTAGTTGAATATCGAACACTGACTTTCAACCATTAATCGACCACCTATCTTCTTTGCTTTCCTTGAATTTTGAGGTGGGTTTCTTGTACCTGACGCTTCGCTTTTGGTACAAATAAATTATTGCCCCTTAATGCGAGGATAACGGATTCATTTTTACACAGTGAGTAAATTACTTTTCATCATGTATAATAATAACGATACAGGAATAGATAGAGATAAATGAGGTGTAGCTCCTTGGAATTTAAAAAAATTAAACCGAAAAAAATATATGAGGAAGTATCCGAAATCCTCTATGAAAAAATTAGAGCTGGCGAACTAAAGCCTGGTGACCGACTTGATTCTGTAGAACAACTTGCTGAACAATTAGAAGTAAGTAGATCGGCCATACGAGAAGCTCTTTCTGCTCTAAAAGCAATGGGGCTTATTGAAATCAAACAAGGTTCGGGTACATTTGTTAAAAGTATCAAATCTAATCAGCTTGATTTTCCCTTATCAACGGCCATTTTAACAAATAAGCAAGGTGTCTCTCATTTGTTAGAAGTACGTAAAATTATTGAAGTGGGCGCAGCGGCTAGCGCAGCCATTCACCGCACAGAAGAAGACATAAAATCAATGATGCAAATTTTGGATGAAATGCAACAAGTACAAGGAGATGGCGAACTAGGTGAAAAACTAGATTTTCAATTTCACGCGGCCATTTCTTCTGCCTCTAAAAATCCCCTTCTTGCAACAATATTAGACCAAGTCTCTAACGTAATGATCGAAACGATGAAAGAAACACGCCGAATTTGGTTATACTCTAAAAAAACAACAAGCGAAAAACTGTACGACGAACATCTACAAATTTTCCTCGCGATTAAACAGCAAAACGAAGAGCTAGCAAAGCATGCCATGGCAATGCATTTAAGTAATGTGGAAAAGGTCTTAATGCAATATTTTGAAACGACCAAATCAATAAATTGAAGCTTTAATCAGTGGGGTTTTCTTCATCCCCACTGATTATTAGTCTTCACCAATCGTTCTTCTATGGGCAGCTCATCTCTCAACTACCTCCTTTACTTTCGCTGAATTTAGGCAGTGTTTTGTACCTGACGCTTCGCTTTCGGTACAAATCAATGACTGCCCGTTAATGCGAGATAAAGTAACAGCAACTGCCTAATTTTCACAAGGAGCTTTGCCTTTTATTAATTTGAAAAGTTGTAGTATTATAAAAACAATACTCACTAAGTCATCAGATGACCTGTTGATTAGTTGTTTTGAGGGGAAATAAAGACAAAAGGAGCGATTATCATGAAAGTAACACTATTTGCAACTTGTTTAGTTGATATGTTTCAAGGTGATGTAGGAAAAGCTGTTGTCGAAGTTCTTGAAAGACTCGGCTGTGACCTTGACTTTCCAGAAAATCAAATTTGCTGTGGACAGCCTGCCTACAATAGTGGCTATGTTAAAGAATCTAAAAATGCCATGAAAAAAATGATCACAGCATTTGAACATGCCGAATATGTCGTCTCCCCTTCTGGTTCCTGTGCTTTTATGTTTAAGGAATATCCAGAAGTGTTTAAGGAAGATCCTGTTTGGGGGCCGAAAGCGCAAGCATTAGCAGATAAAACATACGAGTTTACAGAATTTATTGTTAATGTATTAAAGGTCGAGGATGTAGGTGCACGTTTAGAGGGTAAAGCTACTTATCATACTTCCTGTCATATGACACGCCTGCTCGGTGTTACGGAAGCACCGTTTAAACTATTAAATCATGTTAAAGGATTACAGTATGTAGAACTCCCAGGGAAAGAACGATGCTGTGGATTTGGTGGAACATTTTCGGTAAAAATGGGCGATATCTCAGGAGCAATGGTCAATGAAAAAGTACATGATGTTGAAGAAACAGGGGCAGACATTCTAATCGGTGCTGACGCTGGCTGCTTAATCAATATTGGTGGTCGAATTAATCGACAAGGAAAGCCTATTAGAGTCATGCATATTGCGGAAGTATTAAACAGCTGATCAATTATGCCTCGACATAATTGCGTTCAGAATCGGCTTTGTGCTTGGATACTCGCTGAAAGAAGCTAAGGGGGGTAAAAGAAATGTCAATGAAAACAAGTGATGAAGACTTTAAACATCGATTAACGAAAGAATTAGAAAATACCTTTATGCGTGGAGCTGTGTCAAGCGCACAGGAACGCTTTCAAACACGTAGACTAAAACAAGCTGATGAGCTAGGACATTGGGAAGAATGGAGATTACACGGTGAGGAAATCCGACAGCATGTGCTTGCCAATTTAGATTATTACTTATATCAGCTGAGTGAAAATGTCTCTAAAAGAGGTGGACATGTTTACTTTGCGCAAACTGCGAAAGAAGCAACAGACTATATTCAAAGTATCGCAAAAAAGAAAAATGCTACTAAAATTGTGAAATCGAAATCCATGGTCACGGAGGAGATTAATTTAAACGCCGCTTTAGAACAACTAGGGTGTGAAGTCATTGAAACAGATCTTGGTGAATACATTTTGCAAGTAGACGATCACGAACCACCTTCTCACATCGTTGTTCCAGTTTTGCATAAAAATAAGGAGCAGATTCGAGACGTTTTTAAAGAAAAGCAAGGCTATGAGAAAACAGAAAAGCCTGAGGAACTAGCCCTTTATGTACGTGAAAAATTAAGGAATGAATATTTAACAGCAGATATTGGCATTACAGGCTGTAATTTTGCTATTGCAGAAAGCGGCTCGATTACACTCGTTACAAATGAAGGGAACGCAGATTTAGTAACAGCTTTGCCTAAAACACAAATTACCGTAATGGGAATGGAAAGAATCGTTCCCTCTTTCGAAGAGATGGAAGTGCTAGTAAGTTTATTAACAAGAAGCGCTGTCGGGCAAAAGCTAACAAGCTATATTACAACATTAACAGGGATCAAAGATGAAGGTGACACTGATGGACCTGAGGAATTCCATTTAGTAATCGTTGATAATGGACGCTCGGACATTTTAGGCAGTGAATTTCAGCCCATTTTACAATGTATTCGCTGCGCAGCCTGTATCAACGTCTGTCCTGTTTATCGTCATGTTGGTGGACATACGTACGGCTCTATTTATTCAGGTCCAGTAGGTATCGTTCTTTCACCATTATTAGGGGGCTATGATGATTTTAAGGAGCTTCCGTATGCTTCCACATTATGTGGAGCTTGTACTGATGCTTGTCCTGTCAAAATTCCGTTACATCAGCTTATTCTTAGACATCGCCAAGTAATTGTTGAAAACGAAGGAAAAGCTCCTATATCGGAAAAGTTATTAATGAAGGCATTTGGTTTAGGTGCTTCCTCCTCTACCTTATATAAAATGGCGACTAAAATGGCATCACCAGCAATGTCTCCATTTACTAAAGACCATAAAATTTCAAATGGCCCAGGTCCACTAAAAGCATGGACAGAAGCAAGAGATTTTCCTGCTCCAAATAAAGATAGTTTCCGTGACTGGTTTAAACACCGTGAAAAAGGAGGCGAGGAATAATGACAGGTATCATTGAAAAAAGAGATGCATTTTTATCAAAAATTGCGCAACAGCTTGGGCATACCCCAAAAACAGAACTTACACGACCAACGTGGCAATATCAACCACAGGATCGAGTCCTAAAAGGTGCAACTAAAGATGAATTAGTAAAGGTTTTAATTGATCAATGCAAAAACATTGAGACAGAAATCGTCATAACAAATACAACTAATCTTTCAGATGAATTACAAAAAGTAGTTGAAAATTACGGAGGCCATTCTGTAATAACGTGGAAGGACGAGCGTTTTCAAAGCTATGGACTATCATCCTTAATGACTAAGCAGTGGCCACAAATGAATATTCAACTGTATGAATGGGACTCTGAACAACCAGAGGAAAATATCCACCAGGCTGAAAAAGCTAACATTGGTATCACGATTAGTGAAATAACATTAGCAGAATCAGGAACTGCTGTTCTGTTTAGTAGCAAGGATAAAGGTAGATCCGTCAGCTTTTTACCAGAAAACTCTATTATTTTGATTCCGAAAAGTACAATTGTTCCACGAATGACCCAAGCCGCTCGCTTAATTAGTGAAAAAATAAGAAATGGAGAACAAATTGCCTCCTGCATCAACTTTATTACAGGTCCAAGTAACTCGGCAGATATCGAAATGATTCCAGTCATTGGTGTACATGGACCAATTAAAGCAACTTATATTGTGATTGAGGATCAGTAAAATAAAAAATAAAACAGGCATGCCGTTCATTTTTGCATACCTGTTTTATTTTTGTGACTATCTTGATAGGTTAAAACCCTCAACTTCGATGATATGAAATGATTTTATCCTGCCGTTCGCTCTGTCAGAGTTCCGTTCGTATAAAACTCTGGATGTGCTTCCTTTAAGACAGATGTTCGCAGCATCACTAGCGATATCGTTATGATAATAGCACTAGTAACAAGTAAAATAACCGTTGCTGGGAATGTATCGTACAAGATACCGTAAACCATCATACCAATCGGCATCATAGACATTGCCATTGTTTCCATCAGTCCAAAGACACGTCCACGATATTCTTCTGATATTAGCCTCTGCATATAAACTCCAATTGGCATGTTAATTCCCATTTCAAAAATAGCAAAAATAAAATAAATCACAATGTAAAAACTAACAATTCCTAAATAAGAAAAATCTGTAACTAACGGAACGACAGCGAGCCCCAAGCTACTAGCCAACAGCAATAAGCTGATTTTAGAGAAACGTAGTGGCGCCTTAACCTCTGATCGTGTAGCAAAATAAAGGGAAGCAACAAGCATCCCAACTGCTCCTGATGCCTCAATAAAACCAAAATGAGTTGATTTTACTTTTAGTAATTCAATAATAATATACGTTCCTCCTACAACGATGGCGGAGAAAAACAAATTAATCCATAAAGAAACCCACATAACAGTTTTAACGACTTTTTGTTGCTTAATATAACGAAAACCATTAGTAAGCCCTGCCCATATTTTTTCCTTTTCCACATCTTGCCCTCTTGTACTATAAAGATTAAAATTCATTGTCGATTCTAAAGTAAAAGCACTCGCATAGGCTACCATATTGATCATTAAAAAGACGTCCAATGAGAAAAATCCGTACATCATTCCCCCAATTACTGGCCCACCAATCGCAGCCACTGACGTAGACAACTGATTGAATGACATTGCTTTTTGTAAACGCTCTGGATTGACTAATGTAGCAATGGAAGATGAAAACGTTACACCTGAAAATGCAGAGCATATCGTATTGAATATTGTTGTCACATAAATAGCATAAACTGACATTCCAACTGTTTCTGTATAAAGAAGTAAGCCCCCAACTGTCAAAATTGTACCAGCCTGTGCACTAAGAATCGTGCGCTTTTTCGAATAATTATCTGCCACATAACCTGCCACTGGTGCTAGTAGTGCTCGTGGTAAAACAGAACATATCATATTGGTTGCAAAGCTCATTGCTGATCCCGTCATTGCTAAAATATACAAACTGAACCCAAAGGCCAGCACATTTGCCCCAAGCATCGAAATCATTTTACTAGCTGTAAATGTCCATAAATGATACGTTGCCTTTTTATATTTTTCTGCTTCAGTCATCCAAAACACCTCCGTTTTTTTAACTAAATTAAAAAGTTTAATTTTATTAAACAAAATATAACACACTTCCCACTTTTCACGCAAGTAAAAGTTTAATATAATTAAACATGAATATACTTATTAATAAAAAAAGGAGGCGAGGCAGTGGACTCTTTAGGCACACGAATTCGCAAATTAAGGAAAGAACGAAAATTAACATTAGAGGCACTTGCCGGTGATCGTCTAACAAAAGGTATGTTAAGTCAAATTGAAAATGATAAGGCCAAGCCCTCGATGGAAAGTCTTGAATATATCGCGGAGCGTTTAGGGGTAAAAGCAAGTGAATTACTTGAAGAAGTAGCACCCTCTACAATTCGTCAACTTTTAGAGCAGGTGGAAATTTTATATGCAGAAATACAACTTGGTGATACAGAGAAGCTGCAGCAAGTCATAGAGATGATTAAGCCGTATGAAGAAGAGCTCCCACTTAGCTATGAAGCAGGTCGTTTATTGTATATATATGCAGCAGCACAATATCAAATGGGATTAACGACATGGGAGTCCCCTCTCCAACAAGCACGCTTCATGTTTAAAGAAATTAATTTACTGAGCCATTGGTTTGAAACTTATATATTACAGTTGGCCATATTCACGGAAGGTCGAAACTATAAAATGGCTTATTCCTGTATTTTACAGGCTAAAAAAGAGGCTGAGCAAGAAAATTATCAATTAGATTCACGAGATACTGGGAAAATGGCTTATTATATTAGCATTATTCAATTAGCAATCGGAGAACATGAAGCAGGTAAACAACTCGTTAAAGATACCATTGTCAATGCACATAAAAATCAATTTTACTATTATATCGATGATTTGTACCGTATTGCAGCGTTTTGTGCCATGGTTGACAATGATTTCGAGCAAGCAGAGCAAATGATAAAGAAGCTTGAGCAGTATCGAGTTTTTGCCGAACAAGTAGATGTAGATGCATTTATTTTCACATTAAAAGCACATTATTATAACAATTACACTCATGATTATGAAAAGGCACTAAAAGAAATAGAGCGTTTTCGTCCACTCATGGAATTGGGCTCCATTAAATTTGATAAGAACTTATATTACTGTGAAAAAGGAAAATCCTTATATTTGCTAGGTCGATATGAAGAAGCTAAGAAAGCATTTGAACAATTTACAAACATTCCTTCATTCATCCTGCATCCATTTGACATATTAGGCTTTAATGAATGTTTTTCCTATAAAGCTCTTTGCTATGCACATTTCGGTGAATTGACAACAGCCTATGAAATTGCCAAGATGGCCTATATGGATTCACACGATTTAATCGACCTTCCTTATAAACAAAAAATTGAGGAAACTTATTATTCAATTAAAGCACAAATAAATTCGGTTCAATAATTATTAATGGGATTGCACACTTAAGATATATGTGCAATCCCTTTTCTTCTAGCTCAAATTATCTTTTCTAATTTCTTTCTGAATTTTACGCAGTGCTTTTTTTGATCCACGCTCTATATCATGCTGAAGCTTTCGTTCTTTATAGTCCACAAACAATGTCTCTAAATCATATCCTTCGGGGTATAATTCTGTTGCCGGTAGCTCCAAAGTCAGTCGCTTGATATTTACATCCATAAATTCGCTCTCATAAAACACGACAACATTATAGTAATTATCCATTTCTTTAAAGACGATTCCAACGTCATCATGATCTAAAAGCTTCACACGATCTCCCTTCTGAAAATCATATTTAACTTTGATACCCTCTTTTTCAATCTTAGGCTTCCTGATTTTACTATCCTTAACACGTTCCAAGTGATATTCCTTATTGGCCAAATAATCTTGCGCTCTTTGCAATACTGTTTCGCGTATATTCATCTTTTTGGAAATCCATAGCGCATTACTTTCTCCAGATGTTCCGATAACTAATTTATATAACGGTTCCAATGTTTCACTATTAAAACGCATAGCCGCATTCATAAAATCACTATGCATTTCAGAGAAACGCTTAATCTCTCCATAATGTGTAGTCGCCACTGTTATACAGCCCATATGATAGAACTCCTCCAAAATGGAAATGGCTAATGCAGCACCTTCATTTGGTTCAGTACCACTACCTATTTCATCAAATAGTAAAAGCGTATTATTATTGGATGCCCTCATAATGTCTGAAAGATTTTTTATGTGAGATGAAAACGTACTCAGTGCATTTTCAATACTTTGATTATCACCAATGTCGACAAAAATATTATTAAATATAGCTATTTCAGTTCCTTTATCTGCAACAATATGAAAGCCCGACATGGTAGCTAATGTTAACAAGCCAATGGTTTTTAATACAACTGTTTTTCCACCAGCATTGGGCCCTGTAATAATTAAACTGCGATAGTCTTTGCCAATTTCAAAATGAAGTGGCACTACTCCACCAGTTAACAGTGGATGCTTACAATTGACGAGCTTAATATAGCCACAATCATTTAAGCTCGGCTCTACGCCTCCAATATACTTGCTATACTTAGCTTTAGCAAACACCATATCATATTGGCTAATTAACTCCATGTTGATGTTGATTTCACGAATATTTTCCATCAGGAGCCCTGATAATGTCGCCAAAATCTGATATTCCTCCACCGCTTCCTCTGCCTTCAAAATGGCCAATTCCACATTTAATTTAGCGACTGCACTTGGTTCCATAAAGACCGTTGCACCTTTAGATGAAACCTCTACTACAGTCCCTTGCACATGATTTTTATAGGTAGCCTTAATGGGTATCGTGTAGCGATCATCCTTTTTACTTATAAAGAATTCCTGGATGTATGTTTTATTTGCACTACTATTTAAAAATTTAGTTAAGCGTTCTTTAATTTTTTCCTCTGTTGTTTCGATATGATTTCGGATACGCTTTAATTCTCTGCTAGCAGCCGAATCAACACGATTTGCTTTAATTGCAAAATTAATCTCCTCTTCTACACTTTTAAATTCAGCCATCGAATTAGCATAGGATGCAAGTACTGGCGCAAAAAATTCCTTTTCCAGCATAAATTTTTTAATTTTTCTACAGCCTCGTAAAAAGTCTGAGATGCTAACTAACTCGCCTGGGTCTAAAATGATTCCCTTTTCAAGCTTTTTAATGGTATTGTCAATATTCGATACCCCTAAAAACGGGACATGGCCTTCCGCGTCTAAAATTGCTCGTGCCTCAGTCGTTTCATTTAAACGGTTTTTAACAACCGTCAAACTTGAACTAGGCGTTAACTTATCTAATAACTGTTTACCTAAACCGCTGACACAGTAAGATTTTACGATATCCTTCAATTCATTGTATTGTAATTTCTCTAGAGTAGTTTGATTCATTTTTGCTTTCTCCTCACTATGATTTTTTCATAATCATTCATGAAGATACCTACTCATTTAGATAGCAATGATTTTATATTGGTTCTACTTCAAATGTTGAGGTTTTGGCAACTGCCCCTCCCTTCCCACTAACTGACTGCAAAGCCTGTTTTTCGGCAGGAGTACTGGTGGATGGACATCTCAGACAAATCGAATAGAACCTTTATATTCAATAAAAAAACAAAAAAGCTGTGGGGATACCACAGCTTTTTACAGTACAAGGCATGTGTAAGAAGCATTCTGAAAAAGACCTCATCAAAATGAAGTACATTCAGATCATTACACGCTTTATAAAGTATTGTAGGTATCTTCATAGGTTCGAAATAAATCCACGACAAAATTAAGGGTAACTTTATGACATAAATCCCCTGTCGTCATTAAATTTATTTCATTTAGTTGTTCCTATTTAGAACCTACCGCACTCACAAAAAGCACCTCTCATTTATATAATGTATAATCATTGTTATCTAATTGATTGCCATCATATTACTATATGCTGGCAGAAAAGTAAAGTTGCTTATTTTTGTCTTACAATAACATGTGTGTTGATTAACCATTTTTATACATTCGAAGAGGCTGATTTTCGCTACGGGCTACAATCAGTAAAAAATGGAAATATATTAGCTCTTCACCAAAACGTGTGGTTGATTTCCGTTCCGACTGGGCGCTTTGTTGCTG